>JAYVDE010000299.1:0-13661 GCA_043749575.1 Burkholderiaceae bacterium
GAGGCCGAATGGGCACTCGCGGCCACCAGCGCCGGCGCCCGCGGTTTTGCCTGGGGCGAGGTGGCTGAATGGGTGGCCGGCAGCGCGCGGGCCTTGGCCGGTGCACCCGTCGGCGCGCAACCGGCCATCACCCAGCCGCCACTGCGGGTGCAACGCGGCGCATCCGCCTGGGGCAGCCCGCGCCTGCGTCACTGGGGTGCACGCCAGTACGTGGCGCCGTCGCGGGACGATTTGTTTGTCGGATTCCGCAGCTGCGCGGTGTGACCTTGGCCTCGGTGCGGCACACTGCCCAAAAGCAGCTGGCCGCTATTTCTCGACCAGGCCCTCGCGCACCGCCAGCCGCACCAGCGAGGTGACGCCGCTGACGTTCACCTTGGCCATGATGCGGCTGCGGTAGGTGTCCACTGTCTTGGGCGACAAATGCAGTTGCGCGCCGATGGCCGCGCTGCTGAGGCCGTTGACCACCATGGTGACGATCTGCCGCTCGCGTGGCGACAGGATGGCAAACGGGTCGGCCGGCGCGTCGCTGGTCAAGGCCTGCAGCGCCAAGTCGGCCACCTGCGGGCCAAAGTGGCGGCGGCCGTTGGCCACGGTGGCTATCGCCAGCAGCAACTCGGCCGCACCGGCGTCCTTCAGCAAATAGCCTGCGGCACCCAAACGCACGGCTTCGGCCACATGGCGCGGCTGCGCCGACATCGTCAACACCAGCGCGCGCACCGGTGAATCGCGCTTTTTCAGCTCATCCAGCACCTCGAAACCCGAGCGTTCGCCCAGGCCCAGGTCGAGCAGCATCACCTGGGCCTGCCGTTGTTGGGCTTCAACAACGGCCTGCGTGGGATCGCTGCTTTCGCCGACCACCTGATGGCCTGCGGTTTCGAGCAGGGCGTGCAGGCCGTCTCGCAGGATGAGCTGGTCATCGACGAGGTACACCCGCGTCATGCTGCGGTTTCCGTTGCAGGCCGGCCAAAACTGCCTGCGCTTGGCGTCGTTGACATCAAACTCCCTGACTGATTCTGCGTCTGCTATGGGCTTGCAACGATACCAAATGCCAGGCCGGTTGATCCGCACTGAAGCAAGTCCAGGGAAAACGCGGGCTTGGTGGTGGCCGCGGCGTGCGTTCTCATGCCGGGGTGCAGGCAGACCCTTGGTCGGCCCGCCCGTCGACCGGGGCCGATGTCGGCCCGGGTCACTCCCTTGAACCTCGATGATCTACTTGCGCCTGATGAAGCCCTCCCTTTTGCTGCCGTCTGCCATCACTACCATCACTGCCGCCTGCCTGCTGGCCTGCCTGGCCCCTCCCGCCTGGGCACAGGGCCAGGAGGTGCTGGTCATCGGCTCGGCCCGGGCCCAGCGCGGGCTCGACTCACCGTTTGCCATCAGCGCGGTCGACGCCAGCGACCTGCGCAACGCGGGGCCGATGGTCAACCTGTCCGAGGCGCTGGCCCAGGTGCCTGGCCTGGTGGTCAACAACCGCAACAACTACGCCCAGGATCTGCAGATCAGCTCACGCGGCTTTGGCGCCAGGGCGGCCTTTGGCGTGCGCGGCATGCGGCTGTACACCGACGGCATCCCCGCGACGATGCCCGATGGCCAAGGCCAGGCCGGGCACTTCGACTTGGCCGGCGCCCAGCGTATCGAGGTGCTGCGCGGGCCGTTCTCGGCGCTCTACGGCAACAGCTCGGGGGGTGTGATCGCGCTGTTCAGCGCCCCGGTGACCAGCGGCCTGGCCGAAGTGGCGGTCGATGTCGGCAGCTTCGGCCTGCAACAGGCCCGGCTGGGCCTGGCGTCACCGCTGGGCCAGGTGCTGGGCGGTGCGCTGACGGTGCGGGCCAACGTGTCGGGCTTCGAGATCGACGGCTTCCGCCCACAAAGTGAGGCCAACCGGCAGCTGGGCAACCTGCAGCTGGGCTGGGACACCGGCAGCGACAAGCTGATCTTTCAGTATTCAGACCAGCGCCAAGATGCGCAAGACCCGCTGGGCCTGACGCGGGCGCAGTTTGATGCCGATCCGCGCCAGACCACGTTGCAGGCCATTCCCTTCAATCCGGCAACGCCAGCACAGTTGCAATTCGACACCCGCAAGACCATCCGCCAAAACCAGACCGGTGTGAACTGGCGTCATGAATTTGGCGATGCCGGCGTGCTGCGCGAGAGCCAGCTTGCGGTCTACAGTGGTTCGCGTGGTGTCACGCAGTGGCAGGCCATCGCGCCGCTCACCCAGGTTAACCCAGCCAACCCGAATGCCAGGAAGCAGGGCGGTGGTGTGGTCGACTTCGACCGCACCTACAGCGGTGTCGAGGGCAAATTGACGCTGCAGTTGGGCGCTGCCGACCTGGTCGCCGGGCTGAACTTCGAGACCCAGGAAGACGACCGCCGAGGTTACGAGAACTTCACCGGCCCGGTGGCCGCACCGACCGCACTGGGCATCACCGGCAAGCTGCGGCGCGACGAGACCAACCGCGCCACCACCCGCGAGGCCTTCGCCCAGGCGCGCCTGCCCTTGGCACCCGGTTGGGAGCTGACCGGCGGCCTGCGCGGCGGGCAAGTGAAGATGAGCACGAAGGACCGCTACGTCGACGGTGTCAACGGCGACGACTCCGGCGCGCTGGATTTCTCCTTCCTGAATCCTGCGCTGGGCCTGCGCTGGGCGCCGTCGCCCGACTGGGCGCTGCATGCCAGCGCGGCGCGCGGCTTCGAGTCGCCGACGCTGGGCGAGCTGGCCTACAGCCCGGGCGGTGCCGGTGGCTTCAACAGCAGCCTGAAGGGTCAGTCCAGCCGCCAGGTCGAACTGGGTGCCAAGTGGCGGCGCAGCAGCCTGGATCTGGATGTGGTGGTGTTCAACGCCGACACCGAGAATGAAATTGGCGTGTTGTCCAACGTCGGCGGTCGCTCGGTGTTCCAGAACGTCGGGCGGACGCGGCGCAGTGGTGCCGAAGTGGCGAGCACCTGGCGGCCCCTGCCCGGCCTGCGCCTGCGCAGCGCGCTGACCTGGCTTGACGCAAGCTACCGCGACGACTTCTTCACCTGCACCGCCACGCCTTGCCCATCGGCCAACGTCAAGGTGGCCGCCGGCAACCGCATTGCCGGCACGCAGTCGTCCAGCGCCTGGGCTGAAGCTGCCTGGCGGCCGGGTTTGCTGCCCGGCGAGGTGGCGGTGGAGTGGCGTGCGGTGTCCAGCACCATGGCCAACGACCTGAACACCGCACGGGCCGCGGGTTATGCACTGATGCACCTGCGCTGGAGCGGCAGCGTGCCGCTGGCCGCGCAGGACTCGATCGAATGGCTGGCGCGGCTGGACAACGTGCTGGACCGCCGCTATGTCGGCAGCGTCATCGTCAACGACGGCAACAGCCGCTACTTCGAGACCGGCAGCCCGCGCTCTGGCCTGCTGTCGGTGCGCTGGCTGCACCGCTGGTAAGCGGCCAAGCGCCGGGCTGGCGGCGCGGCATTGCCGGGCGCGGCGGAGGGCTGTTCAGCTCGGCCGCCCCATGCCAGCTTGGCCATCGGTGCGGCGACGATAAACCGCAAATGCCAACAAGCCGGCCCAAACCCAAACCCCGGCCCTGGTTGAAGCTGCCGTACGCCCAGGCGCGCAGGCCAGTCGACGTGAACGGCCCAGCGAAGAAGTCAAACGCAGGGACGGTCCGTTTAAGTCGGCGTTAAGTACCGACGGCGAACCATCGCGCTTTTCTTCACCCGGTCGCCGCGTTGCCGGCTTGCGAAGCCAGCCCTCGATGGACAACTTTCACTTGTTCGAACTCATCAATGCCTCCCCTGGCATGAAGCCAATACAGTTTTGGCTGGTGATCATGCTGGCCCAGTGGCTCATTTACCTGGTTCCGTCTGGCCTGGCCGTGGCCTGGATTCGAGCTGACCCGCTCGCGCGGCGTGAGTTGCTTGAAATGCTGCTGGCGACTGCCCTCGCACTGGCCGTTTCGCAGGTCATCCGGTATGCGTGGCCGCAGCCCAGACCCTTTGTCTTGCAGCTCGGCACCCAGTACATCGAGCACGGCGCTGACCCCGGTTTGCCAAGTGACCATGTCACGGTGCTCTGGAGCCTGGCGCTTGCGGCGCTGATGACGCGGCGCTTCGCGGTCCTGGGCTTCCCGCTGCTGGCGGTGGGCCTCGCGGTGGGCTGGAGCCGGGTTTTTCTGGGTGTCAATTTCCCGTTTGACATCCTCGCGGCGCTGCCCGTGGCGGCCGTGGGCGCACTGGCCGCCCGGGCTCTGCGCGCTGCAGCGTTGCCGGTGATGGCGCAGCTGCTGCGCCTCTATGATCAGCTGGCGACTACCGCGCGTTCATGGTGGACTGCGGCGCGCAAGACCTGACAAAGTAGCTTCCCTGGCCGCCATGCGCATTCTGCTGATCGAAGACGACATCATGATTGGCAAGGCCGTGCAGCATGGCTTGAGCCAGGCCGGGTTCGCTGTCGACTGGGTCACCGATGGCCGGGCGGCGGAATTGTCGTTGGCCAATGGCGTCTATGACCTCGCCGTGCTCGACTTGGGCCTGCCCAAGAAGGACGGCATGGCCATTTTGGCTACGCTGCGCGGCCAGGGTAATTCGATGCCAGTGCTGATCGCCTCGGCACGTGACACGGTGCGCGACCGCATCGCCGGGCTGGAAGCCGGCGCCGATGACTACGTGCTCAAGCCCTTCGACCTTGACGAACTGGTGGCGCGGGTGCGAGCCCTGCTGCGCCGGCATGCCGGCAGTGGCTCGCCTTTGCTTCGGTTCGGCGCGCTGGTGCTTGATCCGGTCCGCAGGTCGGTGATGAAGGATGGCGAACCGGTTGAACTGTCGGCCAAGGAATTCGCCATTCTCGAAGCCTTGATGCAGCGGCCGGGGGCAGTCTTGTCGCGCGAGAAGCTCGAAGAATCGGTTTATGGCTGGGGCGATGAGGTGGGCAGCAATGTGGTGGAGGTGCATCTGCACCATCTGCGCAAAAAGCTGGGCACCGCGGCGATCAAGAACGTGCGTGGCGTCGGCTACCGCGTCGCCGAGAATTGATGCGTTCCATTGAACGCACCCTGCTGGCTTGGATTCTTGGCGCGCTGAGCTTGGGCGCCATGGTCATCGCACTGGTGACCTACTTGGTCACGCTCGACGAGATGCACGAGGTCTTCAACGACAACTTGAAGAACGTGGCCGAGGCGGTGGCGAGCTACCACCGCGCCGGGCACCAGCAGCCAGGCCAGGATCTCGTCGTCTCGCCGCAGCGCAGCGACACGCCCGAGGGCGACGAGATCGTGACCCTGACCTGGACACCGCAAGGCCACCGGGTCTACGCGTCCGATCCACGCGTGCAGCTGCCGTTCAGCCGCTCCGAGGGCTTGTCGCGGCCGGCGGTGCAGGGTGAGGCGTGGATCATGTACAGCAGCGTCAGCCACGACGGTGTCGCCCAGGCCGCGCAACGCGTAGCGGCCCGCCGCGAGATTTCGGCCGAGTCAGCGACCAAGGTGTTGGTGCCTTTGATCGGGCTGGTGGTCGTGGTCGGTGGGCTGTTGGTGTTCAGCTTGCGCAGGGGGTTGCAAGCGCTGGACAACGCGGCGCAAGACGTCGCGCAACGCAGTGCCCGGTCGCTGGAGCCGATCACGCTGGACGATGTGCCGCAAGAGATCAAGCCGCTGGTGGTGTCGATCAACGACCTGATGAACCGGCTGGCGGCGGCCTTTGCGACGCAAGGCCGCTTTCTGGCCGATGCGGCGCACGAACTTCGAACACCCATCACGGCGCTGCGTTTGCAATTGCAGTGGCTGCAACGCGCCGGCGGCGTTGCCGAACGAGCGCAGGCCATGGCCGAGCTGGCCGCCGGCATCGACCGTTCGCAGCGGCTGGTAGAGCAATTGTTGCAAGTCGCCCGCTCGGACACCGACGGCGAACTCACCCGCCGGGAACCGGTAGACCTTGGCACACTTGTTCGGGCGACCGTTGCGGCGCTGAGCATCAAGGCCGATCACGCGGGCCTCGATCTGGGTGCCGACACAAGCGGCCGGGTGATGGTCCAGGGTGATGTGAACCAACTGACGGTGCTGCTGAACAACCTGATCGAGAACGCGTTGCGTTACACGCCCTCAGGCGGCATGGTCGATGTCAGCGCGGTGCTGCAGGACGGCCAGCCCTCGCTGCGGGTCGTCGACAACGGCCCGGGTATTGCCGAGGCAGACCGCGAGCGGGTGTTCGACCGCTTCTACCGCTGTGAAGCAGCGCAGAGCCAGGCCAACGACAGCGGCGGCAGTGGCCTGGGCCTGGCCATCGTGCGGGCGATCGCCGAGCGGCATGGCGCGCAGGTCAGTCTGGCGACACCTGCAGCCGGGGGTGGGCTGGAGGTTTGGGTGCGGTTCCCAAGCCCAAGCCCAAGCCCAAGCTCATGATCCGTCGGGCCGCCGTTGGGGTGAATTTGCCAGCGTTTTGGCGTGGCAGTTTGCCGATGGGCCGCTGGCTTCGGTCAAGCCAGCAGCGCTTGGCGCGCAAGGATCCGGCTCATGGGCCACAGCGTGATGCCGTTGGCTTGCAGCAGGTCATCAAACCCGGGGCTGGACAGCACTTGGTATTCGGCTTCGCGCGCGGCGTCGAGGCCGTCGCTGTGCTGGACGCCCAGGCCGGGGTGGCACATCAGCAGGTCGGCGTCGCCAGCCGCTCCCAGCCAGGTGCGCAACAGCGTGTGGTAGCGCGCAGGTCCGCCCTGGAAGTCGTAGACCCCCAACAGCCTGCTGTTCTGCTGAATGCCAAGCGGGCGTGCCAAGGCGGTCAGGCCCTGCGAGCCGAGCCACTCGATAAGGGCCGCCTTGAACCCAGACCCCCGCGGCACGCCCTGAGCACGCGGTTGCCGCGCGCGGCGCGTCGATCGAATCCAGGGCGCTTGCTGCCCGTAGCGGTGCGTGAGTTCGGCCAACAGCGCCGTGCGCACGACCGGAAACTGATGCACATGCTGGTGGCCATCGACGAAGGCAGGGCCGTGGCCGATGGCCGCTTCAAAAGTGTTCAGCTGGGCCTGGATCTCGGCGCGCACTGCCCGCCGGTCGAGCTGGCGTGTGAAACTGGCGGCGATCAGGCTGCGCAGCGGCTGGCGCGATCCCGGCAGCAGCGGGTACTCGGTCAGATCCAGATGAAGGCCGACGTCCAGCCCTTGGCCATCGAGCTGCCGCAGCCCCGCCACGCCGCCCGCCCAGGCCGGCGCGCCGACCAGGCTGCCGATGGCGTGTACCCGGGCCATGCCGGCCAGCCGCAAAGCCGCGTCATTGACTCCTGAATGCAAACCGAAGTCGTCCACGCAGAGACAGACCGCGGTGGTCTGACCCTGCTCACGGGCAACATTTTTCTGGGTAGCTGAATGCATCGTTCCTTGCCTGGCGGCGCGTCCCGCCGCGTCCTGTGGTTCATCGGGGTGGGCTGCGTGGCCGCTGCCGTTCATTGGGCTGTCGTCGTCGTGCTGGTGGAACACCTGCGCTGGCATCCGCTGCTGGCCAACTTGGTCGGGTGGCTGGTGGCCTTTTCGGTCTCGTTCAGCGGCCACCACCAGCTCAGCTTCCGTGGCCACGGCACGCCAGTGGCCCGCTCGGCCGCCAGGTTCTTCTGGGTCTCGGCGGCGGGCTTTGCCGTCAACGAAACAGCCTATGCCGTGCTGCTGCAGGTGAGCGCGGTTCGCTACGATGGTTTGCTCGCGGTAGTGCTCGTCGCCGTGGCCTTCGTCACCTACTGGCTGAGTCGGCATTGGGCGTTCCTGCGCAGTCAAGCCGATCTCTGACACCGGGGTTGGCGGCGTCAATCCGCCACAGCGTGGAGCCGCGCACTTCCGACACGGCACGGGCATGGGCTAAGCCTGCAAACGCTTGTGGCGCTGCCGAAGGGCCCACCCACCAGCTGACCGCATGCTTGCACATGGCGGCGGCCAGTTGCTCGGGCTGCAGCAGCGCCGCGCGGGCGCGCAGCGGTGCGAATGCGGCCGCGTCCGCGAGCTCCTTGCGCCAGTTGTCGCGAAGCTGGATCTCGGGGTCCGTCCAATCCAGCACGACGGGGGTCGGCGCCGTCAAGCGCGCATAAAAGGGCAGATCGAAGAGGTAGTCGCCGAGCATGAACACGGGCTCGTCGACGCCCCGCTGCGCCAGCAGAACCTCGGCGAGTGGTTTGTTGGACCGGCCAGGCTGAACCGACAACATGGCGATGGCAGCGATGCTGATTGCGCTGCTGACCCCGGCGCTGGCCCACCACCAGCGGGCTGCACGGTCGTTGACGGCCCTGACATGGGACCCAAAGGCGTCGGCGAGCAGCACCGCCACGGGCGGCACGGCGGGCAGGATGTAACCGAGCAGCTTTGATCTTGGCAACGAGAAAAACAGCAACACCAAGCCAACCCACAGCACCATCAGCAGTCGCAGCTCGCCGCGCTGGGGATCCGAGAATCGGCCGCGCCTGAACTGCGTCCGCAGCCACGGCAGCCAAGGCAAGGTGAACAGCAGCAGCACCGCCGGATAGAACCAGAACGGCTGCAGGTTGTTGAATCCGCCCGCAGCAAAGCGCTTGAAATGCTGAACGACGAAGAAGTAGTCCAGAAAGCCGGCAAACCGGGCCTGCATGGCCAGAAACCAAGGGGTTGCCAGCAGCAGGAAGAGCAAGGCGCCTGGCCACCACAGCAGCGTCGCGATGTCACGCCAGCGCCGCAAGGCGATGAGCCAGGCCGCCACCACGAGTGCCGGGATGACCACGCCAATCAGGCCCTTGGCAAGGATTCCCAGCGCAGCGAAGGCATAGGCGGCGGCGAGTGCGGTTTTGTACGGCAGACGCCGGTGCAGGCTCAGGGCGGCATGGGCCAGCAAGACGATGGTCGTCGTGATGCAGCCGGCCACCAGCATGTCGAGGTTCGCGAACTGGCCACCGACGTAGAAAAGCGGTTGTGCCAGCAGTGCAAACAACGACAGCCTGGCCGCTGGTGCGCCCCACCAGCGGCGCACCAACAGGTACAAGGCCATCGCGCCGACCCAGGCGCCCAGCAGGGGCGCTGCCCGCGCCGCCCATTCGCTGGGGCCGAACAGCGTCATCGACGCCGCGGTGATCCAGTAGAACAGCGGCGGCTTGTGAAAGTAAGGCAGGCCGTTGAGCGTGGGCGTCAACCAGTCGCCGGACCGCATCATTTCCCAGGCCACGCCCACGTAGCGACCTTCGTCGGGCAGCAGCAGCGGGCGCGGCCAGGCCAGGGCGGCCAGCCAAACCAAGCTGAGCAGGGCCAGCGCAACGCTTGCATGCAGACCCGTGTGTTGGGCTGCGCTGGCGCGGGCCGTCACGGGTGCGTCTGTCGGTATGGCTGTGGGTGGGTCTGTGGTGGCGCCGGTGGCCAGGTTCGCGGCGGCGTCCGCAGGCCTCATCACGGCTGCGCAAGCGCCAAGCCACGGCCAAGTTCACGCTTGACCACGAACAGGGGACGTCCTTTCGCCTCTTCGAAGATGCGACCGACGTACTCGCCAACGATCCCCAACGAAACCAGCTGAATGCCCGAAAACAGCATCAGGCTGACGACGATGGTGGTCCAGCCGCTGACGTCATGGCCGTACGCGAAATAGTTGAAAGTGAGGCAGCCGCCGTAGACGAAAGCAAGGATTGCCAGCATGAAGCCGACCAAGCTGACGGCCCGCAGCGGCCAGGTGGTGAAAGACGTCAAGCCATCGAGCGACAGGCGGATGAGACGCAGCGGGCTGAAATGACTGTGCCCATGCGCACGCGCCGCCGGTAGGTAGGGCACTGCAACCGCGTCGAAGCCGACCCAGGCGTACAGCCCCTTCATGAAACGATTGCGCTCGGGCAATGCCAGCAAGGCGTCGACGACCTTGCGATCCATCAGCCGGAAGTCCCCCGCGCCGGCCGGCACCTCAAAGCGGTCAGCGGCGTTGACCAGGGCGTAGAAGAAGCGCGTCCCGAGGCGTTTGAAGAGCCTCTCGTCGAGCCGGTCCTGCCGGACGGCGTAGGCCATGTCGGCGCCATCGCGCCACTTCTGCAGCAGGGTCGGAATCAGTTCTGGCGCGTGCTGCAGGTCGGCGTCCATCATGACGACGACCTCGCCATGGGCCGACTGGAGCCCCGCCGTGAGCGCGGCCTCCTTGCCAAAATTGCGTGACAACTGGATCGCACGCACGCCGGGCACGCTGGTCCACTTGGCCAGCGCGAGTGGCGTGGTGTCGGTGCTGCCGTCGTCGACGATGATGATTTCCCAGTCCTGCACGCTGGCACTCAGCATGTCGAGCAGGCGCGGCAGCAGCAGGTCAAGGTTCTGCGCTTCATTTCTGCACGGCAGGATGCACGACAGGGTGGGGTCCCGGGTGGTCCTTGAAAGAACCGACCCGTCATCGATGCAGACCATGACTTGGCCATCGCCAGGCGCCTGCCGCTTCGGACCCAGAAGCGGTGTGTCGGTCACCAGCCGGGGTGCAAAGAGTTGGGCCATGTCGATCTCCAGTCGAAAGAAAATGCAAAGTATCAGTGTGGTCATCGATCACTTAATCGACCCTTAACCGGCTTGCTGCTGGCCTGCAAGCAAGCGCGGCCTTGCTGTCAGGCGGCATGACTTGCCAAGACCAGCCTGGCAGGCTCGCACCGATCTCAGTGCCCAGCGGCAAGTTGGGCGTGCTGCCGATCTCGACCCCACCGCAAGACGCGAGCAGGGTTCTGGGCACCCAGGGCGACTGATCGAAGCGGCCGTCGATCAGCACGACCGGGTGCTCGGGCAATGCCAATGCCAGAGCGCCTGCCATGGCCGCCGGGCCACTGACGACACGCACCGGGCCTGCCAGGGCGCTGCGCGCAAGAGGGCCGACCGCGTCGGCGATCGCCTGTGCATCGATGTGGCGCCAGGCCGTGTCGTTCCAGGTGGTGTTGAGCGCCTGTGTGTCGGTCAACAGCCGCGGCCCGCGTTGCGCCGACTGGTGGCTGATGCCGAGCAGCAAGGCCTGAATCGCGACAAACGCAGCCAGCAACGCCTTGCGGTCTGGCCGCTGCCACAGGGTGCGCGGCGCCATCTCCATCACCGCCGGCACCACGAACAGCAGGAACGGCGTGCCCCAGTGAAGCTGGACCTTGGCGCCCGTGAAGATCCCGACCAAGGGGATGAACAACAGCGGCACAAGCCCCCATGACAACAGCAGCGCGCGGCCAGCGTCGCGCTCAGCCTGTGACAACGGCGTTGGTTCGTGCGCCGCTGGTTGCGCGGTTCGCCCCGCCAGCACGGTAGCCATCGCCAGCAGCAAAAACGCCGGCAAGGCACGGTTGAAAAGCTGATCAAGCAGCCAATGTGACGACCTGAAAGTCCGGGTTGACAGCTTGGCATGTGGGCCCATTGACGAGTCAAGCGCGTAGCCGACCGGGCCGTAGTCGTGCAACTGAAGCCAGCGGATGTGGGGCGAAAACAGCACCAATGCGGCCAGACCCGCCAGCAGCAAACCTTGCCGTTGCTGCACGTCGCGCCAGGCGCGTTGGTGCACGGCGAAGGCCAGAATGCACAGCACCGTCACCGCGATCTGGTACTTGGCGAGGGCTCCCAAGCCAACCACCGCACCGAGTGCCAGCCACCAGCGCCGCCGCCGCGTGGTGAACGCCTGCCAGCACAGCGCGGCGCTCGCCGTCGACGCCAGCAGCAGCACGACATTGTGGTTGTAGTAGTGCAGACGACCGTTGTAGTAGGTGATGCAGGCCGCCGCCAGCAGGGCCACCAACGCATACGCCGCGCCGCGCAGGTTGACGAGCAAACGCCAGTAGATCGCCAGCGCCGCGAGCGTGACGATCGCCCCCACCGCGTACACGGTCGACGCCGACAACCCGAACAAGCGCACGGGCAGCCAGAGCAGCCAGGTCGGCAGGGGCGGGTGCTTGTAGTAGCCCCACTCCAGCGAACGAACCCAGCTCAGCTGCTCGATGTCATCGACCGGTGGCGACAGGTTGGTGGAAGAGAGATGGGCCAACCAGACTGCGGCGAAGACGAACATGCCGAGCGTCACCGCCCAGGTGCTGATCGGTGTGGGTGCGGGTGTGGCTGCTGCGCGTTGCGAGGGCCGGGCAAGATCGAAGCGCAGGGCGGCTGCCGCAACAGTGGGGGCCGCGGTGGCGAGGGTCGTCTCTGGGTTAAGCATGGTCAGGCGGCTCACTTTTGCTTGGGCAGGCTGTGCGCCGCCGTTGCCCGGAATTGTCAAACAGCACGACTTAGCCAGGAATTAACGCTGGCTAGCCTGTTGCGCAGACCTGTTGCCGAGGCGAATGGCACCTTCTTTGGCTTCGTCGCATTGGGCTGACGCGCCAGCAGGCGTGTTGCGTCAGCGCGCAGGCCCGCCAGGATATGCCAGTCCGCCGGGCCGGCGATCCAGATCGCCCCGCCGTCCTCGACCCAGCGTTTCAGCGCCAGGCTCATCAGTATCGGCCACTCGAAGCCGTGTCCAGCGCGCCCGTCGACGTCCTCGATGCAGGCCTGCGGGTACTTCAGCTGGGTCCGCTTGAGCCGCCCGTCGCAGCGCTTGTCACCGCACTGGTGGACTTCAAGTCGTGCCCGTCGGCCGGGAGGTCGAGGCAGCGGCGGTTCTGCCCTGCGCCCCGCGCCACGTGCCCAGGGCCAGCGTCAAAGCCAGGGCGGGCGGCGCCACGTAGGTGCTGAGCGTGTTGGCCAAGCCGCGCTGTCATTTCGCCACTGGACGGCGGCTCGGCAAGCGGATCAAGCGTGCCAGCCAGCGCCGCGAAACTCTGCCGGACGCCGGGCGAAGCGGCGCAGTCAGCTCAAGTGACGCCGCCAACTCATTCTGGACTTCAGGTTTGCTGAAGATAACTTGTTCAACACCGCTAACACCTTGGAAAAAAAGCTTCGAATTGGTCGGGTAAACGCCAGATACAAGCAATTACAACTGCCCTATAGTGAATTGGATAGTTTGGACGGTGGCTGGTGTAAAACGGACCCCATTGCAGAGCATTTTTTCGAATTGATACTAAATAACTGGAGACCATAAATGTACAGAAACCTGGCGCCTCTTTGGCTGACCCTGGCGATGACTGCGCTATCTATTCCTGCGATGGCTGCAGAGCCTATCCGGATCGGCCTGGTGTCAGAAAATACAGGTCCCAATGCCGAAGCCGGCGCGAACACTGTCAACGGCGCCAAGCTTGCGCTCGAGGAAGTCAACAAGGCCGGCGGTGTGCTGGGTCGACTGCTGGAGTTGAAAATTGAAGACAACCAGAGTACCAATCCGGGCTCCGTGCTCGCCGTATCAAAACTCGGTAGCGAAGGCAACATCACGGCGTTGATCGCACCCGTTCGCAGCACGCAGGTCCAGGCGTCTGCCCCGACCATCGCCAAGCTGGGACTGCCGACCATGATCGGCGGCTCCGATTATGGCCTCACGCACAACGGTCATGCCTGGTTATTTCGGGCGCGGCCCAATGATAGTTACTCCGCCAAAGTGATTATTGACTACGGCATCAATACGCTGAAGAAGAAAAAATGGGCGATTGTTTTCTCCACTGACACCTTCGGTACGGGTGGCAAAAACATGGTGCTCGAAGAACTGAAATTACTGGGTGTGACCCCGGTGCTGATACAGGGCGCAGTCTCAAGTCTGAAGCGCAACACCAGCACAGCGAGTAAGGTACTCCGATGCCCAATCTCAGCTACCGCCAACTGCAGCCCGAAGAGCGCG
>JAYVDE010000300.1:0-5292 GCA_043749575.1 Burkholderiaceae bacterium
CGAGATGACCGTCCGCGCGATGGTGTAGGTGGTGTTGCCAATGCCGCCGGCGGCTGCGTACGCGGGGGTGTCGGAGAGCATGCCGTCATACGAGGCGTAGGCCAACTCGTTCGCCACGACGGCGATCGTCCCGAACCCGCGCAGGCGCTCAATCTCCTCGGTGGCGATGCGGGTGGCCTCGCCGCGCTGTTTGGCGACATCGCTGTTCAGCCGCATGGTGGCCTGCACACCGACCAGGGCCAGCATGCCAAAGGACATCACGGCCAGCGCCACCAGGGCTTCGACCATGGACACGCCGCGGCGCCAGAGGGGATTTCGATGGGCTGCCATGGCTAGCGGAAGATCAGGTTCCAACTGCCCGGCGCACGGACAAAGCTGCCGTAGCGCAGGCTGATGATGTCGAGCGCGGGGCGGTCATAGGCCAGGGTGGCCGGGCCGTTGGCCACGAAGCTGCCTTTGGCCACCATCGCACCCGACACCGAAGCCCCGGCCGCAGCAGCGTCCCAGACGATGCTCTCGGCATGGACAAAGCCGGTGATGGCGACAATGGCCGAGATTGTCAACTGGCCGTTGACGATCAGCATCACCGGGTCGGTTGCACTGCCAAGTGCGCCCGCCCCGTCGAGATTGAGGTTGCCTTCGACCCAGATCGGGTTGCGGGGATAACCCAGCAGCACGTTGGTCAGGCTGGCCGATGTGCAGCCGCCGGTGCAATCGACGAACCGCACCGCAGGCTGGCGCCGGTAAGTGGCCGGGTCCATGCCAAACATCTTGCGGAACCAGCCGTCGTTGGCTAAGGCACGCAGTTGGCTCAGTGGCCCATCGTTGTCCAACGAGGTGCCGCCGCTCGATCCCGCCGGGCCTGCGTAGACAACGTTGGCCGACGCTGGGGAGATATTGCCGCCGGCATGCACCGCCAGCCCGGTGGCGGCGTCGGCATTGGTGATGTTGAGCGTGCCGCCGGTGATCGTGGTACCGGCAGTGAGCGCGGCGATCGGCGGGATCGGCAACGCCCGCACCAGCCCGACCGTGGTCAGCGCGCCCGACAGGCCGTCGACCGTGGGCAGGGTGGTATGGGTCTGCGAGGTGCAGGCGCTGTCACCGTCGCCCACACTGGCACAGCCGCGGGCCGCGAACGCCATCGCGCCGCGCCGAACGGCATTGCCGGGCCGCAGAAATTCAATGCGAAACGCCGAGCCTTGGCCATCGGCGACGCCACCGAAGGCTGCGACGGTCCCCGCCACGCTGGGGCAGACGCAACTCAGCACGCCTTCGCGGTTCACGCAAGCCGGGTAGAACCGGTTGTCGGACACATCGGCCCAGACGACGTCGTAGCCGCCTTCGCCGTTGGCGTTGATCGGTGCGTCGGTGTGGTAACGATGCCTGAAGTCGTTGTTGGTGACGGTGGTGCTGGGTTGGCAGTTGGCGCCGATCCGCCCACCGTTGAGCATGGCCACGGTCCATTCGACGCCAGCGTCGGCCGCTTCCAGCGCCCGGTTCGCACGGTAGCTGTTGGTCGCGATGCGCTGCTCGAAAATCAGGTTGCGGTTGGTGTAAGCAGCCACCATGGCCATCACGAAAAACAGGATCATCACCACGGTCAAGGTGGCGACGCCTTGCCGTCGATGGGGCCGCAAAGCCTGTCGGCAAGGGGCATGCTGGCCCGTCTTCATGGCTAGCACACCTCACCCGGCACGCTGTTGCGCAGGCGCACGTTGTCGCGCAAGGCTCGCTGCACGGTCGGATCGTGTACCGCCCTGGCGACGATGGTGATCGTCACGTCACGGTAGGCCTGTACGAGTCTGCAGCCGGTGACTGGATTGACCACCGGACAGGGGCCCGCGCCACAAGGCACATCAACGGGCCGGGAGGTCAAAACCAATTGAAAAGTCGTGACCTCCAGCACTTCCTTGTCGGTCAAGGACTGCCAGTTGTTGGCGCCCACCATGTAGTCAATGGTCTTGTTCGTGCTGTGCAGCCTGAAGCCGACACGTTCACGGGGCCGGTTCGGCGTGACATCCACGCCATTGTCATCGGTACCGAACACTGCACCGTCCTCATCGGTTGAGCGGTCGTATTCAATCGCGCTTGTTCCAAGCGGGGCGGCCACTGGATCCATGCGTGTGTAGGGGTTGCTTGCCGCAGCTGCGGCCGGCCAGACCTGTTGATATGCCTGGCCCCAATAACCGGCGCGCCGGATGTCGCGGGAAATCATGTCGGCTGCGGCGCGAAGGTCTTGTTGAACTTGCGCTTCCAGCAGCAACCGACGGTTGTCGCCGAGCTGCGTGGTCAGCATCAAGGTGGCGCCGGCCACGATGAAGAGGCCGATCACGATGCCGATCATCAACTCGACAATCGACAGGCCCGCGCTGGGCCGGCTTCGCTGCTGCGATGAACGTGATCGACGCATCACGATGGGCATGCCGGGATGGAGCCTGCTGGGCCAGCTACCGAACAGATGCGAGGGACCGCCAAGTCGGTCGTGGTGTAGACCCGCAGTTCGCCGCCGATGCTGGTGCCGCGCACTGAAATCTGAATGGTTCTTTGAGCGCCGGTAGGCAAACCATCTACGCCTTGCAAGTCCAGCGCAACCGGATTGGCCGACAGCACAACACCGCTGGATCGCAGGATCGAGACTGTCTTGTACTCAACGCTGGCGCCAGTGACGGCTGGATTACCGCAAGCAGGCAGGCCGTCGGTGCGGGCGCAATCGCAAAATGCGCCGCTGCTGTTGTAGCCATAGAGCACATAGCAACTGGCGGTCTCATTCGAATTGAAATAAATTTCAACCGCAAATCGGCGTTGTGTGGCCAGCGTCCTGAGGTACTTCAGGTCGGTGGCCACTTGCTTGGCAATCGCCTCGACCCGCTGCCGCGCGATGAACTCGCGCATCGACGGCACCGCGATCGCGAGCAGCACTGCCAAGATCACGACGGTGATCAAAAGCTCCGCCATGGTGAAGCCATGGGCCCTGTAGCGATGCGCCGACCGCGCTGCAGACGGCGCGGTCATCGCACCCAGCAGGGATCGGGTTGGGCGTTGGTGGCTTCGCTGCTGGCGCCCGAGTTGTAGGTGATGTTGCCGCCGGTGACGACCACGCGCATCACCTGGCAGCGGGTGTCGGACGCCTGTGGCCTTGAACTGACGACCGTGGCCGTTGCGGTGTACTCGGACCGGGAGGCGTTCGTCACGCCCAAGGCGTAATGCCCATCGCGCGACGTTGTCCGCGTTCCAATCAGGTCTGAGAGGGTGCCGCTGTATTGCGGTTGGTTCGACCGCCAGCGCTCCTGCGCCTGCATGATCTCGGTCAGCGCCGACGTGGCATCGGCGCGCCGGCTTCGCTGCACAGCCTCACGAAAACTCGGCCAAGCCACGCCGGCCAGGATGCCGACGATCACCAACACGACCAACAACTCGATCAAGCTGAAGCCGGACCGGGCAGGGCGATGAGCAGGGCAGCGCTTCATGCCGCCATTATTGAAAATCTGGTGAACCGTGCGGCGGCTCAGAGTCGCCGTTGGTCGTCAACCGGCTGCCGTTGGTCGTTGGCTCCCGCAGTCGAGGGGGTTATGACAGCGCATGCTGCAGTTGCCGCCCGGGCTTCAGGTGCACCGCCGCAAGCCGCCCAGACTGCCACCCACCGCACAGGTGCGCACCCGGCCCATGATGTTGACCACCTGGTGGACCGTGCGGCCGTCGGGATCGATGATCTTCAAGGTGGCGGTCGGCGTCACCGTGCCCTTGCCGCCGTCGAACAGGATCGAGCGGTCGACCGGCGCCAGCCGAATGCCCGCGTTGACCGGCTGTTCGGCCAGGCGCAGCAACTCGGCGCCAGCGTCACATTGGGCCTGGCCGCGGCCGTCGCAACGGCAGGCATGGGCGGCGCCGGTGTGCACGACGTAGCAGCTACCGCCCGCGCTGGGCGCCTGGATTGACAGCCGGACCGGCCGGCCACTGATGACCGCCAGCGAACGGGCATGGTGCAGATCAGTTTCCAGCAGCGACGCGGCGGATTGCAGCGCTTGGCTCCAGCGCAACTCGTTGAACAGGGGCAGCGCGCCGCCCATCAACAGCGCTGTGATCGCCAGGCTGCAGAGGGATTCGACCAACGACAGCCCGCTTTGCGTTGACCGCTGGGTCGCGCTGGGTGTTTGCGAGCGTGCCTGGTGGTGTTGGCTGGGCAGGGGGTTCATGGTGTGCTCCGATGGGTGATCGATGCACGGACTCTAGAAACCACCGGCCTGTCGCGCGTCGCCCCGGCGGGGGTGACGGCTCAGCTTTGAAGTGGGCCCCCGACCGGGGCGGGGGGTGTGTCTCCCCCTTCGGAGGGGGCGGGGATGCCCCCCATGCCGAAGCTCAGATGTCGCGGATCAGCTGCCTGAACGCGTCGACATCCTCGAAGCTGCGGTAGACCGACGCGAAGCGCACATAGGCCACCTTGTCGATGCGCTTGAGCTCGCGCATCACCAGTTCGCCCAGGCGGGCGCTGGGCAGCTCGCGGGCGCCGGTGGCCAGCAGCTTGTCGTGGATGCGCTCGATCGCCGCGTCGACCTGCTCGACGCTGACCGGTCGCTTGCGCAGCGCCAGCATCATCGATCCACGCAGCTTGGCGGGGTCGAACTCGGCACGGGCGCCGTCTTTCTTGACCACCGCCGGCAGCGCGATCTCGGTGCGTTCGTAGGTGGTGAAACGCTTGTCGCACTTCAGGCAGCGCCGACGGCGTCGGATCACGTCGCCTTCGTCGGACTCCCGGGTCTCGACGACCTGGGTTTCGTCATGGCTGCAGTAGGGGCACCGCATCGGTCGCTTCGGTGTGCCGGTGCCCCGTCAGCCGGCTCAGCGGTAGACCGGGAAGTCGCGTGTCAGCACCGCCACTTTGGCGCGCACCGCGTCGATGTGGGCGGCGTCGTTCGGCTTGTCCAGCACGTCGGCGATCAGGTGGGCGGTCTGGCGTGCCTGCTCTTGGCCGAAGCCACGCGTGGTCATCGCCGGTGAGCCGAGGCGGATGCCGCTGGTCACCATCGGCTTCTGCGGATCGTTGGGGATCGCGTTTTTGTTGCAGGTGATGTGGGCCTGGCCCAGCACGCCTTCAGCTTGCTTGCCGGTGATGCCCTTGGCGCGCAGGTCAACCAACATCACGTGGCTTTCGGTGCGACCCGAAACGATGCGCAAGCCACGTTGCACCAGGGTTTCGGCCATCGCCGCGGCGTTTGTCACCACCTGCTGCTGGTAGGTCTTGAACTCCGGCGCCAGCGCCTCCTTGAAAGCCACCGCCTTGGCGGCAATCACGTG
>JAYVDE010000301.1:0-5287 GCA_043749575.1 Burkholderiaceae bacterium
GACCTGCGGCTCGGCGCCGACCTCAGCGTCCTGGTGGCCAACGGCGTGGGCGGTGGCTCGCTGATCAACGCCGGCGTGATGCTGCAGCCCGAGCCGGCAGTTTTTCAACAGAGCGCCTGGCCGCCGGCGATCCGGGCCGGCCAAGGTCTCAGCCCACACTTTGACGAGGTGCGCCACTGGCTGGGCGCCGGGCCAGCCGGCCAGCCCAACACCGTGGCCGGCACGCCGCTGGCGGGCCTGCGCAAAACCGCCGTGCTCAAGCAACTGCATCCGCAGCACAGCACCGAGGTGCCGATCACCGTCGCGCTGCGGGCCGGCACACAGACCGTGGCCGGCGTGCCGCTGGCCGCCTGCATCGCCTGCGGCGACTGCGCCACCGGCTGCAACCACGGCGCGAAAAACTCGCTCGACATCGGCCTGCTGGCCCAGGCTTGCCAGGCCGACGGGGTGGGGCTTTATGCCGGTGTGACGGTGCTGCGGGTCGAGCGGCTGGCCGACGGCCACTGGGCCGTGGTGCTGCAGCACACCGACGAGCAGCTGCGGCTGCGCCAGGCCCGGCCGCTGCGGCTGCGGGCGCGATTCGTCGTGCTGGCCGCCGGCACGCTGGGATCGACCGAGATCCTGCTGCGCTCGGCCCGCCACGGCCTGGCGCTGTCGCCGCTGCTGGGGCACCGCTTCTCGGCCAATGGCGACGTGATCGCCACGCTGCACGGCCTGCAGAGCGAAGTGGCCGCGGTGGCCGACGAAGACCAGCGGCCCGACCAGCGCAACGTGGGGCCGACCATCACCGTGATGGTCGACCAGCGCAGCGGCGCCGGCGGCTTTGTGGTGCAAGACCTGGCCGTGCCCGGGCCGCTGCGCCAGGCCTTTGCCGAGATCACCACCACCGCTGCGGTGCTGCATGCGCTGGGCGATTGCGATACCCACGACCACACGCCGCAAGACGCCGACCCCTGCGCGGTGGACGCCCAGGTCATTGAGCGCAGCTTGCCGGTGGCGATGATCGGCCACGACGACAGCGGCGGCCGGCTGCACCTGCTGTCGGCCCGGACGGCGGTGTCGACCGACCTGAGCCCCTTCGACGACGAGGGCGACGGCGCCTTGCGGATCGACTGGCCGACGCTGAAGGACAGCACACACTGGACGGGCCTGCATGACCAACTGACCAAGCTGCTGGCCAAAAGCGGCATTGGCGGGATCGGCGGCAAGCTGCTGCCCAACCCGGCCTGGCAATTGCTGCCGCCCCAGCTGCAGAAAAGCCTGAAGCTGCCGCGCGGGCCGATGATCACCGTGCACCCGTTGGGCGGCTGTGTGATGGGCGGCGACAGGCACAGCGGCGTGGTCGACGAGCTCGGCCGGGTCTTCGATGCCAGCCCCGGGCAGGCCGAGCCCGGCCGCACGTACTTCGGGCTGGTGGTGCTCGACGGCGCCATCGTGCCGACCTCGCTGGGCATCAACCCGGCGCTGACCATCGCCGCGCTGGCCCACCGGGCGGCGCAGCGGCTGCGCTCCCCGGCGCACTGGAACCTGGGCGAGCCGGCTCCCGTGACGGCACCGCGGGGCCCGCGGCCGGTCTTCCAGCACCTGGTGCACCCGGGACCGGCCGCGCCCACTCGGGTCGAGCTGGTTGAGCGCATGCGCGGCCGCGCCACGCTGGCCGATGGCCAAGCGGCCTGGATCGAGCTGACGCTGTACTCGCAAGCAACCCCGCTGCGCAGCCTGATGACGCCGGGGCCCGACCGCCGGCTTGAGTTCGACGCCCAGCGCAGCGGGCTGCGGGTCTACCTCGGCGAGCTGGCGCCGCTGGACGACGAACCGCACCGCGACGCGGTGGTGCTGCGCGCCGGCTTGACCGGCTCGCTGACGATCTTTCGCCAGGAGGCCAGCGCCAGATGGCCACGCACCCTGGGCGCGCTGGGCGCCTGGTTCGTCAACCGCGGCCTGCGCGACCTGACCCAGCGCATCGTCGATGGCCAGTTGCCCGGGCTGGTGCTGGCCGAATGGCGGGCGCTGGGCCGCGAAGCGTTTGAGCTGGGCCGCACCACGCTGGCCCTGGCCTCGCGCGCCGGCGCGGTGCGCACGCTCGACTACGCCCTGCGGGTGCACGGCGCAACGGGCGACCTGGCCGCGCTGTTCCCGGATGGTGTGGGCCTGGCGGGTGTCAAGCGGCTGCGCTACGGGCTTCAGGCCAGCCCGCTGCAGCAGTTGATGGCGCTGCAGCTGACCCAGTTTCCCGGGCTGGCCCACGGCGATCCGCCCACGCTGTCGCTGCACCTGCCGTTCCTGGCCCAGCAGGCGGTGCCGCTGCTGCGGGTGGTCGACCAGGCCAACCAGCCGGCCGCGCTGGCCGACCTGGCCTCGTTCGCCGCCTACCTGGCGCGCATCCTGATCGACGGCCACCTCTGGAGCTTTCGCAAGCCCGATGCGCCCAGCGAGCGCGAGCCGCAGCGCCTGCCCGGCCGGGTACCCGGCGCACCGCCGCCGCAAATCACCGAAGTTGAACTGGTGCCCTTACGCGCTGCCGATGGCAGCCCGAGCGCGCCGACCGCCCGCATCCGCCTGACCCGCTACTGCCCCGACCACGCCGACACCTCGCGCCCGCCGGTGTTGCTGATCCACGGCTACAGCGCCAGCGGCACCACCTTTGCCCACCCCGCCCTGAACCCGGGCCTGATGCGCTGGCTGACCGGCCAGCACCGTCGCGACGTCTGGGTGCTCGACATGCGGTCGAGCTGCGGCATGCCCAGCGCGCAACACCCCTGGGCCTTCGAGGACATGGGCTGCGAGGACATCCCGGTCGCCGTCGAGCAAGTTTGTGCTGCCACCGGGTTCGAGCAGGTCGACATCGTCACGCATTGCATGGGCTCGGCGATGCTGTTCATGGGCCTGCTCGGCAAGAACGAATTCGTTCGCAAAGTGCCGACGCTGCCCTTGCTGGGCGCTCACAGTCAGCTGCGCCACAAGCTGTGGGACCGCGACCTGCTGAACTGGAAGCCGGAACACTGGAAGCCCGGTGACGCCGGCCACGAGGACCGCGACGAGCAGCCGGGGCGCAGCCGCATCCGCCGGCTGGTGATGTCGCAGGTCGGCCCGGCGCTGCTGCTGACGCCGGCCAACATCGCCCGCGCCTACCTGATGCGCTTTGCGCAGCAGCTCATCGGCGGTGGCCGCTACGAGTTCAGGACCACCGGCGAACCCGGGCTGGCCGATCAACTGCTAGACCGCTTGCTGGCGGCCATGCCCTACCCGCCCGGTGAATTCAAGCGCGAGAACCCGTTCTGGCCGCCGGGCCAGCGGCGGCCTTGGGTCGGCTCGCGCCACCGCATCGACGCGCTGTTCGGCCGGGTCTTCAACTTGGCGAACATGGACCGGCACACGCTGCAGCACATCGATGACTTTTTCGGGCCATTCAGCGTCGACACGGTGTCGCAGGTGATGCACTTCGCGCGCTACTGGATGGTCACCGACCGCAGCGGCTTCAACCGCTTCATCAGCCCCGAACGCCTGCAACAGCGGCTGACGTTTCCGATGCTGAGCCTGCACGCCGCGCATAACGGGCTGGCCGATGCCGCGACCCAACACCTGCTGCAACGGGTGATCAAACCCAACCTCGGCCGCGGCGGATCGCTGAACTGCAAGCCACTGCCCGGTGCCGGGCTGGGCCACCAAGACTCGCTGATCGGCAGCCGCCAAGCCACCGAGCCGGTGCTGGCCAGGATTGCCGACTTTCTTCAGACACCCTGAGGTCCGTCCAGACACCCCGGAGGCCTACTGTGACAACCGAAGACAAAATTGAGCCCCGGCTGCTGGCCACCACGCCGTCGCTGGGCGTGCGCCTGTGGATCGAGCGCGACGATGCCGGCGTCAGCGACATGGTCTGCCTGCACATGGGCAACGAGGGTGGCCGCGGTACCGCCCGTTACCTGGCAACGCTGCCGGTCAGACGCATGCCGGCAGACCGGCTTGAAGCGTTTCTGGACCTCAACACACTCAAGGGCAGCCCCAGGGACGATCCCGAGGGGCTGTGGCGCCGCCATTTTCGAAATCCACCGTCGACACTGCCCACCCCCTTCTCCAAACGCTACACCGGCGACCACTGGCGCGCCATGAGCTGCGGTGAACCCTGGGTGCTGGTGTTGGCGTTGTTTGCCAACGCCGCAGCGAGCCAACCCAGCGACGGCAAATACACCGACGACGACATCGTCGGCGCGCTGGAGGACTTTTTCGCCCAACAGCCACACCCGCCACACCTGCTGCGCCGCGGGCTGGTCTACCTGCCCGCAACCGACCAGCCGCCCGCGTCACTCCCCGTTGCCCCCGTTGCCCCAGTTCCCCCCGTCTCGGCAGCCAAGCTGGCGCCCGGCATGGCCGAACCCGTGCTGCAACCGGTCACCTTGGCGTTCAGCTTCGCACTGGCCAGCTGCCAGTACCCGGCCGGCCTGGTCGACGGCACGCCGCAGGCCTATGGCGAGGCCACAGCCATGCCGCCCGGCCCGGCCGATGCCTCGATGCTGCGGCTGGCGGCGCGGCTCGATGGCCCCGACGACCGCCAGCGCCCCAGCCTGCTGGTGCTGGCCGGCGACCAGATCTATGCCGACGCCACCGCCGGCCTGTTCGACCCCCGGGCCAGCCGCCTGCCGGCGCTGCGCAGCGGCATCCGCGATGCCGAGGACTGGCTGCGGGTGCCCTACCAAAATGGCTATGGCAGTGTCGGTGCGCAGGCGGTGCTGGGCCGCCTGATCAGCCTGACGATGCTCGACGACCACGAGATCGACAACAACTGGGAGCCGGTGGCAGCGCCCGCCCGACCCGGCACCGCTGAACGACTGAACCGGCTGCTGGAGGCCGGCAGCCAGGCCTACCAGCGTTACCAGCGCGACCTGCGCGAAAGCGTGTTGCTGAACTACCTGTGGCACAGCCGGCGGCACCGCGGCGTCGCGTTTTTCATGGCCGACACCCGCACCGAGCGCGACGCCCGCCATGCCGCCGCTGACCCCTGCGGGCCTTGCATCATGAGCGCCCACCAGACGACCGAACTGCTGGCCTGGGTCGAAGCGGGCGCCCCTGAGGCACTGGCGCGCCCGGCCTTCATCGTCTCGCCGGCAATGCTGCTGCCGCGCCGGCGCAGCAGCCTGCGCAGCAGCCCGCGCAGCAGCCCAAACAGCCTGCCCAGCCTGCGCAGCGCGCTGCACTCCGACGCCTGGGACGGCTACCCGGGCTCGCTGCACCACCTGCTGGTGCAGCTGTGGCTGATCGGCCGCTCGAATCTGGTGTTCCTGTCGGGCGA
>JAYVDE010000302.1:0-5275 GCA_043749575.1 Burkholderiaceae bacterium
GGTGCTGCTTGATGACGGTGACATTCATGTCCATGTGATCTCCTCGGTCCCGGCCAACTTCTTGCGCCGTAGGCGCAACAACGGCGGGTTGAGCGGCAGGCGCGGTGCGCCTGGCCGTTCCAACCTGCCGAGTTATAACGGCGGCGAAGCCGTCCGGTATAACCTCAGTTGAAGCGCACGTACTCGAAGTCGACCGGCTGGCGGTTGATGCCCATCACCGGCGGCGCGATCCAGTTGGCAAACTGGCCCGGCTCGACCACCCGGCCCATCAGGCTGGCGACAAAGGCCCGGTCACCGCCGCTGGGCAGCCAGCGGTCGACCTTGGCGGCCCATTCGGCCTCGCTGACCACCTGGCCATCCGGCGACACCTTGATGCCCTTGAGCGCACCGATGTTGCGGTGGAAAGCCTTGTGCGGTGTCATCAGCTTGAACGGGATGCCGGCCTTCTCGATCACCTTGTTCCAGCGGCCGACACCGCCGATGCTGTCCTTGATGTAGTCGTCGCGCAGCACCTCGTTGAGCGCGTTGAGCATCGGCACTTCGCGTTCGGTCAGCTGGCCGCCCTGCACCGCCAGCACCTTGTAGGTCTGGCCCTTCAAGATGTGGTCGTCCACCCGCTTGCCTTCTTCGTAGCGGCCCTTCAAGCCGGTCGAATAGAAGGTGGCGGCGTTGCTGCTCTCATCGGCACCAAACAAGTCGATGGTCACGCTGAAATGGAAGTTCAGGTAACGCTGCAAGGTGGGCAGGTCGATCACGCCGGCGGCGCGCAGCGTGGCCGGGTCGTCGGTTTTCAACTCGTTCATCGCCGCGCAAGTGCGGCTGATGACGCGGCTGATGCCCGCCTCGCCGACGAACATGTGGTGGGCCTCTTCGGTCAGCATGAACTTGGTGGTGCGGGCCAGCGGGTCGACGCTGCTCTCGGCCAGTGCACAGAGCTGGAACTTGCCGTCGCGGTCGGTGAAGTAGGTGAACATGAAAAACGCCAACCAATCCGGCGTTTGTTCATTGAAGGCCTGCAGGATGCGCGGGTTGTCGACCTGGCCCGAGCGGCGCTCGAGCAGCGCCTCGCCTTCCTCGCGGCCATCGCGGCCGAAGTGCTTGTGCAGCAAATAAACCATCGCCCAGAGGTGGCGGCCTTCTTCGACATTGATCTGGTACAGGTTGCGCAGGTCGTACTGGCTGGGCGCGGTCAGGCCGAGGTGGCGCTGCTGCTCGACCGAGGCCGGCTCGGTGTCGCCCTGCGTGACGATGATGCGGCGCAGGTTGGCGCGGTACTCGCCGGGCACGTCCTGCCAGGCGGCTTCGCCCTTGTGGTCGCCAAAATGAATCTTGCGGTCGGCGTCACCCGGGTTCAAGAAGATGCCCCAGCGGTAGTCGCGCATCTTGACGTGGCCGAACTGGGCCCAGCCCTGCGGGTCGACGCTGATCGCGGTGCGCAGGTAGACATCAGACGAGCTGCTGCCTTCGGGGCCCATGTCGTCCCACCAGTTCAGAAAGTTGGGCTGCCACTGCTCCAGCGCGCGCTGCAGGGTGCGGTCACCGCTGAGGTTGACGTTGTTGGGGATCTTGTCGCTGTAGTCGATGGTGCTCATGGGGTCGCTCCGTGTCTCTTGATAAGCCAATGGGAAGCCAAAAATCTCAAACTCGGGTCCAGTCGAACTGGGCTTTGTCGCCCTTGCCGTAGACCTTCAGCGCGCCGTGTTCGCCGACCGCATTGGGCCGCTGGAAGATCCAGTTCTGCCAGGCGGTCAGGCGGCCGAAAACCCGGGTGGCCATGGTCTCGGGGCCGTTGAAGCGCAGGTTGGCTTCCAGGCCGGTCAGCGCGTCGGGGCTCATCGCCACCCGCTCTTCGATCACGATGCGCAACTCGTCGGCCCAGTCGATGTCGTCGGGGTTAGAGGTGACCAGGCCCAGCGCGAACGCGGCATCGGCGTCCAGCGGACGGCCCAGCTTCTCACGCACTGCGGCCAGCGGCGCGGCTTCGTCGTAGAAGCGACGGCCCAGCCGGCTTTGGCCGGTGACCATCGGGAACAAACTGAAATTAGCCTCACTGGCGGCGATGACCGGCGACTTCGCAGCATCGTCGGGCAGCATCAGCTGGTAGCTGCGGTCGCAGGCCAGCGCCAATTCGAGCAGGCTGCCGGCGAAACAAGAGCCCGGCTCGATCAGCGCAAACAGGCTGCGTGAGGACACATCCAGCCGCGCGAAGCTGCGCCGCAGCAGGCCCAGCGTTTCGCGCACCAGCCAGTGGTCCTGGTTCGCCAGCAGCGTGGCGTCCATCGCCAGCACCTCCGCTACGCTGCCCTGGGTCTTGATCAGCCAGGTGCCGATCTCCAGCTCGTTGGTGCGCAGCTGCAGGATCGCGTCGTCCAGCTCGCGGGCCAGCTGCAGCGGATACCAGGCGGCGCCGGCGGCTTCGATGGCGGCGATGTTCGTCGGCTGCTGGCCGGCCGGGCCCTTCACCGTCCAAGTCGCGGTGCGCTTGGCGCGGTCGATCTCGATCCCGACATGCTCGTAGTGCAGCGCATCAGCAGTCGTCGTCACCGCCAGCTTCGGCAAAACCACGCCGGTGGCGGCGGCCGGGCGGTCGCTCAACGCGGCCAGCTCCAGCGCCCGCTCTTGCACCTTGGCGGCGAACTGCGCCGGCTTCACTGCGGCATCGACCAAGCGCCAGGCGACGGCTTTCTGGCCGCGCACGCCTTCGGCGCTGGTGCAAAACAGATCGGCCAGGTCGTGGCGAACTCGGCGCTTGTCGGTCACCCGGGTCAGGCCGCCGGTGCCGGGCAGCACGCCCAGCAGCGGCACCTCGGGCAGGCTGACGGCGCTGCTGCGGTCGTCGACCAGGATGATCTCGTCGCAGGCCAGCGCCAATTCATAACCGCCGCCGGCGCAGGCACCGTTGACGGCGGCCAGGAACTTCAGGCCGGAATGCTTTGACGAATCTTCCAGCCCGTTGCGGGTCTCGTTGGTGAACTTGCAGAAGTTCACCTTCCAGGCGTGGCTGCTGACGCCCAGCATGAAGATGTTGGCGCCCGAGCAAAACACCTTCTCTTTCGCGCTGGTGAGCACCACGGTGCGCACCTCGGGGTGCTCGAAGCGGATGCGGTTGATGGCGTCGTTCAGCTCGATGTCCACGCCCAGGTCGTAGCTGTTGAGCTTGAGTTTGTAGCCCGGCCGCAGCCCGGCGTCCTCGTCGAAATCGGCCAGCAAGGTGGCCACCGGGCCTTCGAAGCGCAGCGTCCAGTGGCGGTATTGGGTAGGATCAGTTTGGTAGTCGACGCGTACGGGGTTGTCCATGGCCAGCTTTCCGGTGGGTTGCACTGCAAAATAGTGCATGTTTCTGATCGCAAGGCCTGCAATTTACTGCATGCACTTTGCGGCGTCAAGCAAAATCCTGCTGCGCCTATAGTGCAATATATTGCTTGTTTGTCAGGCGGTCAGGCAGGCAGTTGCAAGGACTCGCGGACCATGCGCCGCAGCGCCTGGAAGCTGTCGTCCAGCGACGCTTCGCTGGTGTTGATCGTCATGTCGGCCTTGGAATAAAAGGCCGCCCGGCCGGCCAGGATCTGCCGCAAGTCGTTCATCGCCTCGCGGCTGGCGGCCATCGGCCGCAAATCGCCTTGTGCCGCCACCCGGGCCATGTGGTCCTCGGGCGCGGCCTGCAGCCACACGGTGGTGCAGTGCGACAGCAGCTGGTTGAAGGTGGCGGCGTCCGACACCAGGCCGCCGGGCGTGGCGATCACCGCCTCGGGGTAGATCTGGATCGCTTCTTCGAGCGCGCGGCGCTCGTAGCGGCGGTAGGCGTTCTGGCCGTACAGCGCCTGGATCTCGGCGATGCTGCAGCCGGCGAACTTCTCGATCTCGCGGCTCAGCTCGACAAAGCTGAAGCCCAGGTCGTCGGCCAGCCGCTGGCCCAGCGTGGACTTGCCGGCGCCGCGCAGCCCGATCAGCGCCACCCGCGCGCCACGTGCCGGGTCGCTTGCACCACCGCCCACGCCGCCGGTGCCCAACAAGCTGCCGATGGCCTCGCGCACGCGGCGCAGCGTGGCTTCGTCGCGGTGCGCCAGCAGTTCGCGGATCAGCAGCCACTCGGGGGTGGCCGTGCTCACGTCGCCGATCAGCTCGGCCATGGCGCAGTGCAGCGCGCCCGCGACCTGCTGCAAAACCAGGAACGAGGCGTTGCCGATGCCGTATTCGAGGTTGGCCAGGTGGCGCTCGCTGACATCGGCGGCCAGCGCCACGGCCTTGCGGGTCATGCCGCGGGCCGCGCGCAAACGGCGCACCCGCTCGCCCAGCGCAGCCAGCGCGGGATTTTTCGCCTCCACCGGCACCGGGCGGGCAGCGGCGGTGTGGCCGGCGGTGTCGGCAGCGGTGTCGGCAGCAATGTCGACACCCGCGCCATCACCCGACGGCGGCGGCTGATCAAGCGGGCCGCCCCGGCTTGGCGTGACCGCCTCACCCTCAGGCTTCGGTGTTATCCCGGATGAATGCATTATAGTGCTTGACACGATGGGGGTGCGGCTATACCTTAGAGTGGATTGCACAATACTTCATATCGCCAAGGCCTGCAAGCCGGCGTATGCAGACGGAGACTGACCATGACGTCGCCCAACATCCCCACCCTGACCCCTGCCACCGCCGTGGCGCCACCCGGCGAGCGGTTCAACATCGCCCAGCACCTGCTGGCGGCCAATGCGGGCCGGCCGGGCAAAGCCGCCTTCATCGACGACGTCGGCACGCTGCGCTACGGCCAACTCGACGAGCGGGTACGCCGGCTGGCCGCCGGCCTGCGGGCGATGGGCCTCAAGCGCGAAGAACGGGTGCTGCTGCTGATGCAGGACACGACCGACTGGCCGGTGGCGTTTCTCGGTGCGATCTACGCCGGTCTGGTGCCGGTGGCGGTCAACACCTTGCTGACCGCCGACGACTACGCCTACATGCTGGAGCATTCACGCGCCCAGGCGGTGCTGGTGTCGGGCGCGCAACTGCCGGCGCTGGTCTCGGCGATGGTCAAGGCCGACCACGAAGTGCAGCAGCTCATCGTCTCGCGGCCGCTGGCGCCCTTGCATCCGGCAGAAATCGAATTCGAGGCCTTCGTCAACGCCCAGGCGCCGCTGGCCAACGCCGCCACCACCCGCGCTGACGACCCAGGCTTCTGGCTCTATTCATCAGGCTCGACCGGCCGGCCCAAGGGCACGGTGCATTCCCATGCCAACCCCTACTGGACGGCCGAGCTGTATGGCAAGGGGGTGCTGAACCTGCAGGCGCAGGATGT
>JAYVDE010000303.1:0-5272 GCA_043749575.1 Burkholderiaceae bacterium
CAGCCGGCGCGCCACCAGGATGCGCCAGGCTTGCATCGTCAGGCTGCCGTCGGTGTTGGCGTGGGTGGTGAAGCGCAGTGACGCAAATGGGATCCGCAGCACCGCGGTGTAGCCCTGGGCGTTGCGGGCGGTGGCGGCATCGAAGTCGAAGTCGGGCGAAAAATCCTCGTGGTCGTCGGCCGCCGTGTGCATGCCGTCGGCCAGGCTGCCCGACGCGTTGACACGGAAAAACTGCGCCGATTGCCGGCTGCCGATGGCGTCGATGAAGACCATCACGAAATCCTGCGTGCGGTTGACACCGTCGTGGCGCACCAGTGGCGCGCGGATCAAGGCGGGCTCGGTGTCCAGCGCCTCGACGCCGACGTACAGCGCCAGGTCGTTGAACAGCACACGCACCCGGGTGAGCTGGGTCGGCGCTTGGCCCGTGACCGGAAACTTCTCGACAAACTGGTCGTGCACCGGCGCACGTTGCCAGGCCGGGTGGGCCAGCGTGCCGTCGAGCGGCAGGCGCTCGTCAGCGCGCAGGCGCACGGCGTGCATCGCTTGGGGCCCGGCGGGCGCGCTTGCTGGGGCCGCCTGAGCCGGCGGCGACGGCAGGGTGGGCGGCGACAGCGGGTTGGACAGCGGTAGCGGTGGCCCCGCTTGGGCCCAGGCGGGCAGCGTCGGCCAAGCGGCGGCGATCACCAGCAACGCAGCGGCCCAGCGGCCGCGTGCCCGCCGGGCCGGCGCTGGGTTGCGGCACTGCGCCGGGTCAATGGTTCCGTTCATCCCGGGCGGATTCTGCCCGCCCGCTCGCCGGCCCGCTCACCCGCTCACCCGTTCACCCACTTTGGCCAGCGGCGTCGGGCGGGCCGGCGGCTGGTGTGCGATCGGACCGCTGGCGACCCGCCGCCGTCGCTTCGGCGCCGCTGCCGTCGTTCCGTCGCAGCGCAGGCCATGCGCGGTCGGCGCTGGCTACAGTGCGGCCTCTGTTGCCATCCCAACCCCATGAAAGCAGCCGATGCTCGACGCCCAGGCCCTCAGCAAATCGTATGGCGGCACCCGCGTGGTGACCGACCTGTCGCTGCAATTGAAGGCGGGCGAGATCGTCGGCCTGCTGGGCCCCAACGGCGCCGGCAAGAGCACCACTGTGGCCATGCTGTGCGGCCTGGTGACTCCCGACAGCGGCCAGGTGCGGATCGGTGCGGGCAGCACCGCGGTGATGGGCGCCGGCAATCCGGCGCTCAAGCGCCGCATCGGCCTGGTGCCGCAAGACCTGGCGCTGCACGAGGACCTGAGCGCCGAGGCCAACTTGCGGCTGTTCGGCGCGCTGTACGGCTGGGCGGCGCGCACCTGCGCCAGCGGGTGGGTGCCGCGCTCGATCTGGTCGGCCTGGCCGGGCGGGCACGCGACAAGCCGGCCACCTTCAGCGGCGGCATGAAGCGGCGGCTCAACATCGCCTGCGCCTTGGTGCACGACCCCGACATCCTGCTGTTCGACGAGCCCACGGTGGGTGTCGACCCGCAGAGCCGCAACGCCATCTTCGACAAGCTCGACACCCTGCGCGGCCGCGGCAAGGCGCTGCTCTACACCACCCACTACATGGAAGAAGCCGAGCGTCTGTGCGACCGCCTGGTGGTGATGGACCAAGGCCGCGTGGTGGCCGCCGACACGCTGGCCGGCCTGTACCAACGCTTGCCGGTGGTGCAGATGTTGACGCTCACGGTAGCCGGCCCGGTCGACCTGCTGGCCCTGACCCGCGACACCGGCGCGGCCAATGCCCGCCAGCAAGGCGCCACGTTGCAGGTCGGCCTGGGCGGCCTGGGCGGCAACACCGGCCTGGCGGCGTCGGCGGCAAGGGTGCTGGGCTGGCTGGCCGGCCACGGCCATGAGGTGAGCCACCTGGCCAGCAAGCGCGCCAACTTGGAAGACGTGTTCCTGGCCCTCACCGGCCGCCAACTCAGGGATTGAGAGCATGACCACAGCGACGACCCAGCGCCCTGCGCCCGACGCCCGCCCGGCAAGCGCCGGCAGCTGGGACGCCTTCTGCGCGCTGGTGCGCAAAGACCTGGTGCTCTACGGCGGCAACCGCCGCGCGCTGCTGATGGGGCTGGCCGCGCCGATCCTGATCGCCGCGTTCTTCGGCTACCTCTTCGACAACAAGCGCGCGGCGCCCAGCCGCATCCCGGTGGTGGTCAGCGACGCCGACGGCAGCGCCTTGTCCAAGGGCCTGGTCGCGGCGCTGCGGGCCGATGCGACCGTCAGCCTCACCGAGTTGCCCGAGGCCGAGGCCGCCCAGGCCGTAGTGCAAGGTCAACAGCGTGCGGCCATCGTGCTGCCCGCTGGGCTGGGCACGGCGGCGCCGGGGGCGCTGTTCGGCGCCCGCGCGCGGCCCGAGATCACGCTGCGCTACGACCCGTCGCAGGCCATGGTGCTGCCCATCGTCAAAGGCTTGCTGGCCCAGCACCTGATGGCGCAGGTGGGCCAGGCCACCTTCGGCGGCGGCCACCCTGGCGCCGGCAGCGGCAGCGCGGGCAGCCCCGCCGGCGGCAGCGGCGATGGCTTGGCGGGCTTGCGCGCCGACCTGCAGCACAACACGCACCTGCCCGCCCAGCGCCGGCAAGACCTGCAGGCGCTGCTCGACAGCGTGGCCCGGCTGCAGCAGGTGCCGGTGGCCACGGCGGCTGCGGCGGCGGCGGCGGCAGCTGCGGCGGGTTCGGCAAGTTCGGCGGCGACAGCGGCGGCCTCGGCCGAGGTGGCCGCATCGGCCCCCGCCGCCGCCGGCCTGAACTTGCCCTTCACCACCCGCGACATCGCCGCCAGCGGCCGCAGCGGGGCCGACTACAACAGCTTCGCCCATGCGTTTGCCGGCATGGGCGTGCAGTTCATCCTGTTTCTGGGCATCGAGTTCGGCGTCGGCCTGCTGCTGATGCGCCGCCAGGGCCTGTGGCAACGGCTGCGCGCCGCGCCGGTGTCGCGCAGCCTGTTGCTGGGCAGCCGCATCGCCAGTGCAGCGATCATCGCTTTCGGCCTGCTGATGGCCATTTTTGCCGTGGCGATCGCCGTCTTCGGCGTGCGCATCCAGGGCAGCGTGGCCGGTTTCATCGCCATCGCCCTGGCCTTTGCGGTGCTGACCGCCAGCTTCGGCTTGCTGATCGCGGCGCTGGGCAAGACCCCCGAAGCCAGCCGCGGCCTGGCGATCTTCGCCACCCTGCTGATGGTGATGCTGGGCGGTGCCTGGGTGCCCAGCTTCCTGTTCCCCGACTGGCTGCAGACCGTGTCGCTGGCCGTGCCCACACGCTGGGCAGTCGACGGGCTGGACGCGATGACCTGGCGCGGCCTGGGCTTCGAGGCCGCAGTGGCGCCGACCGGCGTGATGCTGGCCTTTGCCGCCGCCTTCACGGCGCTGGCGGTCTGGCGTTTCGACTGGCAGGAAAGCTGAGGAAGCTCAGCCGGCGCCGGGCCGCCCCAAGCCGGCTGAACGCCCCCGCGGGGGGCAGGAGCGCAGCGACGTGGGGGCTAGTTTCAAGCCGTGTTCGGCGCGCCCTGTCCGTCGCTGCCGCGCTTGCGCCCGGGCAAGATGCGCCACAGCAGGAACAGCGCCACGCTCAGGTTCAGCGCATTCCACAGCGCGCCGTTGATGAAGGCAGCGTGGTAGCTGCCGGTCAGGTCGAAGACCTTGCCGCTCATCCAGCCGCCCAGCGCCATGCCGAACAGCGTGCACATGATCACCGTGCCGACCCGGGCGCCGGCCTCGGCGGGTGGAAAGTGCTCGCGCACGATGATCGCGTAGCTGGGCACGATGCCGCCCTGGAACAGGCCGAACATCGCCGACACCACATACAACGACAGCAAGCCGTCGAACGGGATGAACATCAGCAGCGCCACGCCCTGCAAAAAGCTGCCCAACAGCAGCGTGCGCACGCCGCCGATGCGGTCGCAGATGGCGCCCGAGACCAGGCGGCTGACGATGCCGCAGGCCAGCATCAGGCTCAGCATCTCGGCACCACGCGCCGCGCCAAAACCCAGGTCGCCGCAGTAGGCCACGATGTGCACCTGCGGCATCGCCATCGCCACGCAGCAGGCCGTGCCGGCCACGCACAGCAGGCCCTGCGCCTGGCCCAGGCTCAAGCCGAACGGCCGGTTCGAGGGCACCGGGCCGCCGGGCTTGACCGGCGTGGTGCTGGCAGCGGGCGACTTGGCGCGCATCGCCCCGGCCAGCGCCAGCATGCTGAAGAAGGTGAACACGCCCAGGGCGATGTAGGTGGGCCGCCAGCCCACCGTCTCGACAAAGTGCTGCACCACCGGCGGCCAGATCGCGCCGGCCAGGTAGTTGCCGCTGGCGCAGACCGCCACCGCGATGCCGCGGCGCTTGACGAACCACAGCGAGGTGTCGGCCACCAGCGGCACGAAGGTGGCGCTGCTGCCGAACAGGCCGACGAACAAGCCCTGCACGATGGCGTAGCTGGTGATGCTGCCGACCCAGCCGCAGGCGATGAAGCCGACCCCCAGGCTGACACCGCCGAGCAGGATCACCGGCACGATGCCGAAACGGTCGGCCAATTTGCCCATCAGCACGCAACCGATGCCGAAGCCGATCATCAGCATCGTGTAGGGCAATGAGGCCTCGGCCCGCGTGACGCCGAACTCGGCCTGCACCGCCGGCAGCATGACCGAGACCACGTACATGCCGGCCGAGCCGATGGTCATCAGCAGCAAGGTGGCGGCCAGGCGCCACCAGGCCTGGCGCGAATCAGCTTGGGGGGCGTTAGGGTCAAAGGCATTCATCGGCCGGATTGTGCCGACGATATGCCGACGATATGCCGGCGATATGCCGGCGATGTGCCGGTGATGTGCCGGTGATGTGCCGGTGGGCAGGTGGGCCGGTGCTGCTGCCGCCACCAGCACTCCGCATCGACCAAGCCGGCGCCGATACTCCGGGGCCATGACTGCCACCGCCCTGCCTTCTGGTTTGCCGATGCTCACGCTGCACGACGGCCGCGCCACCCTCACGCTGAACCGCCCGGCGCACCACAACCGCCTGCATGCCGAGGACCTGCTGGCGCTGCAGCGGCACTTCGATGCGCTGGCCGCCGATCCGGGCGTCAAGCTGCTGGTGCTGACCGGCACCGGCCGCAGCTTTTGCTCGGGTTTTCACATCGGTGATTTCGATGCGGCGCCCGGCGGCGCGGCGCCGCTGGCCGGGCCACAGCTGTTCGAGCAAACGGTCGATGCGCTGGAGGCACTGGCCGTGCCGACCGTCTGCCGCTGGAACGGCGGTGTCTACGGTGGC
>JAYVDE010000304.1:0-5251 GCA_043749575.1 Burkholderiaceae bacterium
CCAAAAACAGTTATTGAATAGATTTCAAATTCATTTTACGCAATTTTGGAGCTATTTTGGCAGTAGCTGCAACAATTAAGATAGTCATAATGCCGCCAAAAACCACCGAAGGTTTTAAACCCATTCCCCGGGCAGCCACTCCCGACTCAAATCCACCAATCTCATTGGAAGAACCAATAAATATACTGTTTACAGCAGAAACTCTTCCTCTCATTTCGTTGGGTGTGGACAGCTGCAATATGGTATGGCGAATAACTACACTCACATTATCGAAAGCTCCTGTTAAAAATAAAAAGAAGAGCGATAAATAATAGTTAGTGGAAATTCCAAACAAAATAGTAGCAATACCAAATGCGCCAATGGCAAGGAAAAGGTTTCGCCCTGCATTATGGGCAGGTGGTTGGTAAGCACCGCCACCCGGCCGCCCCCGACTTGCTGGCCCTGGTGCTGGTGTTCTGGAACGTGCACCAGCCGCGACGGGTGGGTGTCGGCCTGGCCTTCAGCTTCGGCCTGGTGATGGACGTGCACCAGGGTGCGGTGCTGGGCCAGCATGCGCTGGCCTACACCTTGCTGAGCTACTTCGCCATCACCATCCACCGCCGGGTGCTGTGGTTCGGCCTGGGCGCCCAGGCGCTGCACGTGCTGCCGCTGTTTGTCGCTGCGCATGTGGCGTCGCTGCTGGCGCGGCTGGTGGCCGGCGGCATGTTCCCGGGATGGGAGATCTTGCTGGCGCCGTTGTTCGAGGCGGCGCTGTGGCCGGTGGTCGTGCTGCTGCTGCTGGCGCCGCAGCGCCGCGCGCCCGATCCCGACGAAAATAGACCTTTATGAGCCCCCCCCCGAAGCGCCTTCGGCGCTCCCCCCCAGGGGGGCCGAGCCCGGACACAAGAGGTCCAGCGGACCTCTTGCGCCTAGCGAGGAGCCGGGCCTGCTGGCCCGGCGCGGCCTGCAAGGCACGCCAGCGGCCCGGCATAGCCGGTTCCGCGGCGGCCACTTGGTTGGGTCGTTTGGTACGGCGGGCGTGGCGCGCTGCCGGCTGCTGAACTTGTATGACAGAACTTCGAGACTTGGAGCGCGAACTCGACCGGTTCAACACCCGGCTGTTGGCCGCTGCTTTCTTGGTGCTGGTCTGTTTCGGCCTGCTGGGCGCACGGCTGGTGTTCCTGCAAGTGGTGCGGCACGAAGAGCTGGCGCTGCAGGCCGAGGCCAACCGCATCGCGGTGCTGCCGGTGGTGCCCAACCGCGGCCTGATCGTCGACCGCAACGGCGTGGTGCTGGCCACCAACTACTCGGCCTACACGCTGGAGATCACGCCCTCGCGGCTGCAGGGCCCGCTCGACTCGGTGATCGACGAGCTGGCCCAGGTGCTCGACATCGAGGGGCGCGACCGCCGCCGTTTCAAGCGCCTGCAAGACGAGAGCAAGAGCTTCGAGTCGGTGCCCATCCGCACCCGGCTCAGCGACCCGGAAGTGGCGCGCTTCATGGCCCAGCGTTACCGATTTCCCGGCGTCGAGGTGCGCGCGCGGCTGTTTCGCAGCTACCCGGCGGGCGAGGTCGGCAGCCACCTGATCGGCTACATCGGCCGCATCAACACCGCCGAGAAGAAGGCGATGGAGGACTGGGACGACGAGCTGCTGGCCAACTACCGCGGCACCGACGTGATCGGCAAGCTGGGGCTGGAGCAGCGCTACGAGCGCCAACTGCACGGCATCACCGGCTTCGAAGAAGTGGAAACCTCGGCCGGCGGGCGCGCGGTGCGGCGCCTGAAAGTGCACCCGGCCACGCCCGGCAACACCTTGGTGCTGGCTATCGACATCAAGCTGCAGGCGCTGGTCGAACAGCTGTTTGGCGACCGCCGCGGCGCATTGGTGGCGATCGACCCGCGTTCGGGCGAGGTGCTGGCCTTCGTCAGCAAGCCCAGCTTCGACCCCAACCTGTTTGTCGACGGCATCGATGTCGAGAGCTGGCGCGGCTTGAACGAGAGCCTGGACAAACCGCTGCTGAACCGCGCGCTGCGGGGCACCTACCCGCCGGGCAGCACCTTCAAGCCCTTCATGGCGATGGCCGCGCTCAACAGCGGCAAGCGCGGGCCTGGCACCATCATCCACGACGGCGGCAGCTACAACTTCGGCGGCCATGAGTTCCGTAGCCACGGCGACCACGGCCTGGGACCGGTGGACATGCGGCGCTCGATCGTGGCGTCGAGCAACGTCTATTACTACTCGCTGGCCAACGAGCTGGGCGTCGACCTGATCCACGACCAGCTCGAACCCTTTGGCCTGGGCCGCAAGACCGGCATCGACCTGGACGGCGAGGTCAGCGGCCTGCTGCCGTCCACCGCCTGGAAAAAGCGCGCGTACAAGCGGCCCGAGCAGCAGAAGTGGTATGCCGGTGAGACCATCTCGCTGGGCATCGGCCAGGGCTACAACCACTTCACCATGCTGCAGCTGGCCAGCGCCACCGCCACGCTGGTCTCGGGCGGCCAGCGCTTCGAGCCGCGGCTGGTGCGCGAGATCCACGACGTGGTCACGCAGGCGATCACCCCGGTGGCCGGCGAGCGCTTGAGCCCGCTGCCTTTCAAGCCTGAACATGTGGCGCTGGTCACCAGCGCGATGCACGGTGTCACCTTGGAGGGCACGTCGACCCGCGTCTTCGTCGGCGCGCCCTACCAGAGCGGCGGCAAGACCGGCACCGCGCAGGCGGTGGGCATCCGCGCCAACGAGAAGTACAACGCCAGCAAGCTGTCGGAATACCAACGCGACCACTCGCTTTACACCGCGTTTGCGCCGGTCGATGCCCCGACCGTGGCACTGGCCATCGTGGTCGAGAACGCCGGCTTCGGCGCCACCGCCGCCGCGCCGATCGCCCGCCGGGTGTTCGACTACCTGCTGATGGGCCAGTGGCCCAGCGAGGAAGACATCGCCGCCACCCGCGAGGGCCGCAGCGCCGCCCCGCTGGGCACGCCACGCCGCGCCGCGGACATGCCGCTGGCCGACATTGGCCTGGGTGCACTGGCTCAGGCGCCGCTCGTGTCAGCGCAGACGCCGGTCGTGTCAGCGCAGGCGCCGGTCGCTGCGGCGCCGGCGCCGCTCGTGATCGCGCCGGTGACAGCGGCGGCCCTGCGCACAGCGCGGCCGCCCGCGCCGCGCCTGCCCACACCGCGCCTGCCGGCGTCCGCCACTGATGTGGCGCCGGCGCTGCTGCCACGCCGCACCGCCGAAGCTGCCGCGCCGCCGCGTCTGCCCTGAGCCACCTCGTCATGCTCACCTCCTACGGTCAACCCACGCTCTGGCTGCGCATCCGGCCGCTGCTCTCAGGCTTCGATCTGCCGCTGCTGGCGGTGGTGCTGGCGTTGGCCGCGCTGGGCATGGTGACGATGTATTCGGTCGGCTACGACCACGGCAGCCGCTTCGTCGACCACGGCCGCAACATGCTGCTGGCCGCCGCGCTGATGTTCATCGTGGCCCAGTTGCCACCGCAGCGGCTGATGGCGCTGGCTGTGCCGCTGTATGCGCTGGGCGTGGCGCTGCTGATCGCCACGGCGGTGTTCGGCGTCACCAAGAAGGGCGCCACGCGCTGGCTGAACGTGGGCCTGGTGATCCAGCCCAGCGAGTTGCTGAAACTGGCCATGCCGCTGATGCTGGCCTGGTGGTTTCAAAAGCGCGAAGGCCAGTTGCGGGCGCTGGACTTTGCGCTGGCCGGGCTGCTGCTGCTGCTGCCGGTGGCGCTGATCGCCAAGCAACCCGATCTGGGCACCGCGCTGCTGGTGCTGTCGGCCGGGCTGTACGTGATCTTCTTCGCCGGCCTGCCCTGGCGCTTGATCCTGCCGCTGCTGGTGCTGGTCGGCGTGGCCGTCACCGCCATCGTGCTCAGTGGCGACGCGCTGTGCCAGCCCGAGGTCGACTGGAAGCTGCTGCGTGATTACCAGAAGCAGCGTGTCTGCACCTTGCTCGACCCCACCCGAGACCCGCTGGGCAAGGGCTTCCACATCATCCAGGGCATGATCGCCATCGGCTCGGGTGGGCTCACCGGCAAGGGCTTCATGAGCGGCACCCAGACCCACCTCGAATTCATCCCCGAGCGCACCACCGACTTCATCTTCGCCGCGTTCGCCGAGGAATTCGGCCTCGTCGGCGTGGCCGGGCTGGGCCTGGGTTTTGTCGTGCTGATCCTGCGCGGCTTGTGGATCGCCGCCGGTGCGCCCACCGTCTTCTCGCGCTTGCTGGCCGGCGCGCTGAGCCTGGCTTTCTTCACCTACGCGTTTGTCAACATGGGCATGGTCAGCGGCATCTTGCCGGTGGTCGGGGTGCCGCTGCCCTTCATCAGCTACGGCGGCACCGCGATGGTCACGCTGGGGGTGGCGCTGGGCATGCTGATGTCGATTGCCCGCAGCCGCACGCTGATGCAGCGATGAACGCCCTCAAACAAACCACTGCAATGCGCAGCATGGAGATGGCTTGATGAACCCGACCGGCGGTTTGAACAGCAGCTTGTGGCCCACCCCGGTGGCGTTTGTCGGCATCGGCCTGATGGGCCTGGCCATGGCCTTGCGGCTGCGTGATGCCGGCCAGGCGGTGCGGGTCAATGACCTCGATCCGGCCCGCAACGCGCTGGCGCTGGCCGCCGGCTGCACGGTGGCCGACAGCCCGGCCGCCGCCGCCGCGGCCTGCACGCTGCTGGTCGTGGCGGTGGTCGACGCCAGCCAGGCCGAGGCCGTGCTGTTCGGCCCGCAGGGCGCGGCCGCTGCGCTGCCGGCCGGCGCTACCGTGCTGCTCTGCCCGACCATCGCGCCGGCCGCTGTCGAGCACCTCGCCGGCCGGCTGGCAAAAGCCGGCCTGGGCTGTATCGACGCGCCGATGTCGGGCGGCCCGGCCCGTGCGCGTCTGGGGCAAATGAGCCTGATGGTGGCTTGCGCAGCGCCGCTGTGGGCAGCGCATGAAGTGCTGCTGCGCCACCTGGCCGCGCGGCTGTTCCACCTCGGCGCCAAGCCGGGTGATGGCGCGCGCACCAAGCTGGTCAACAACCTGCTGGCCGCCGTCAACCTGGCCGCGGCGGCCGAGGCCATTGCGCTGGCGCGGCGGCTGGGGCTGGACGGCGCGCAGATGCTGGCGGTGATCGAGCAATCCAGCGGCCAGAGCTGGATCGGCAGTGAACGCATGGCCCGCGCGCTGGCCGGTGACTTCGCGCCCCGCGCCCAGACCACGCTGCTGGCCAAGGATTCGACACTGGCGCTGGCCATGGCGGCCGAGGCCGG
>JAYVDE010000305.1:0-5243 GCA_043749575.1 Burkholderiaceae bacterium
TTTGCCGACGGGCGCCGCCACCGGCCCGGCAAAGCCGGTTCCGCGGCGTCTACTTGGTAAACCCATGGCCCGAGGTCGTGCCTCCAACTACGACGAGCAGCGCGAGGCGATCCTGCGCCACGCGGCGCGGCTGTTTGCCAAGCGCGGCTACATCGGCACCTCGATGAACCAGGTGGCCGAGGCCGCCGGTTTGTCGAAGGCCTCGCTCTACCACTACTACCGCGACAAGTACGCGCTGCTGGTCGAGATTGCGGTCGGCCACGTCAGCACGCTGGAAGCGCTGGTGGAAGAGGTTCGTGCGCAGCAACGACCGCCGGCCGACGCGGTGCGCCACCTGATCGAACGCATCATCGACGAGTACGCCGACGCCCAGCACGCCCACCGCGTGCTGACCGAGGACGTGCGCTTTCTCGAACCCGACGACCGCGAGCGGGTGCTGGGCGCCGAGCGCCGCGTGGTGGCCGGTTTTGCCGAGGCCATCGGCGCCTGGCAGCCGGGCCAGGCCGAGGCCGGCCTGACCAAGCCGCTGACCATGCTGCTGTTCGGCATGATCAACTGGCTGTTCACCTGGCACCGGCCCGACGGCGGCCTGCGCCACGCCGACTTAGCGCCTATCGTCGCCGACCTGTTTTTTGCCGGCGTGCCCGGCGTGCGGCCGCCGGCCCGCCCAGCCGACCCGGCCCGATCAACCGACCCGGCCACCTTGGCCACCCCGCCCGGCACCCGCCTTGCGACCACCGCCGGTGCCGTGGCCACGGCAGCGCCCGACCCCACCACACTGCTCAAGCTGCCTACACCATGACCCCCGCCACCTTGCAAAGCTACATCGCCGGCTGCTGGGTCGGGCAACACCCGGCCCTCACGCTGTGCAGCGCCGTCAACGGCCGTGCCGTCGCCCACAGCCATGCCGAGGCGCTGGACTTCGACGAGGCCTTGCACCACGCCCGCACGGTCGGCCTGCCCGGGCTGCTAAAGCTCGATTTCCAGCAGCGCGCCGAACGGCTGAAGGCGCTGGCCAAATTCCTCAACGCGCACAAAGAGGTGCTTTATGCCCAGTCGGCCCACACCGGGGCCACCCGCGCCGATGGTTGGATCGACATCGAGGGCGGCAGCGCCACGCTGTCGGCCTATGCCGCTGTCGGCAGCAACGAGCTGCCCTCGGGCAACCTGGTGCATGAAGGGCCGGTGATCGTGCTGGGCAAGGCCAACCAGTTTGCCGGCAGTCACATCCTGGTGCCACGGGGCGGTGTGGCGGTGCATATCAACGCCTTCAACTTCCCGGTCTGGGGCCTGCTGGAGAAGCTGGCGCCCAGCTTTCTGGCGGGCATGCCCTGCATCGCCAAGCCAGCCACCGCCACCAGCTACCTGGCCGAAGCGGCGGTGCGGCTGATCGTGCAATCGGGATTGCTGCCCGAAGGGGCGCTGCAGCTGGTGATCGGCGGCACCGGCGACCTGCTCGACCGCCTGACTGGCCAGGATGTGCTCAGCTTCACCGGCAGCGCCGACACCGCCGCCCAGCTGCGGGTGCAGCCGAACCTGGTGCGCCACAGCGTGCCGTTCAACGCCGAGGCCGATTCGCTGAACTGCGCGATTCTGGCCCCCGACGCCACGCCCGACACGCCGGAGTTCGAGTTGTTCATCAACGAGGTGCTGCGCGAGATGACGGTCAAGGCCGGCCAGAAGTGCACCGCCATCCGCCGCGCCATCGTGCCGCAGCAGCAGCTGGACGCCGTGGCCCACGCGCTGCGCGAGCGCCTGGCCCAAGTGGTGGTGGGCGACCCGGCGGTGGCCGGTGTGCAGATGGGCGCACTGGCCTCGCAGGCCCAACTGGCCGACTTGGCCGAGCGGGTGACGCTGCTGCGCCATGGCGCCGAGCTGGTCTGTGGCGGCGAGGGTGCGGTGCCGGTGGGCGAGGGCACCGAGCACGGCGCCTTTTTTGCGCCCACGCTGCTGGTCTGCCACCAGCCCTTGCGCTGCGACGCGGTCCACGACATCGAGGCCTTCGGCCCGGTCAGCACCTTGATGCCCTACACCGACCTGGACGAGGCGGTTGCGCTGGCCGGCCGCGGCAAGGGCAGCCTGGTGGCCACGCTGGTGACACGCGACCCGAAACTGGCCGCCCGCGTGATTCCGCAGCTGGCCGCCTGGCATGGCCGGCTGTTGATCCTGGATGCGCAAGCCGCCGCCGAATCCACCGGCCATGGCACGCCGCTGCCGCTGCTCAAGCACGGTGGCCCGGGCCGGGCGGGCGGCGGGCAAGAGCTGGGCGGCCTGCGCGCCGTCAAGCACTACCTGCAGCGCGCGGCGGTTCAAGGATCACCCACCATGTTGGCGGCGGTGACCGGTGAACATGTGCGTGGCGCCGCGCTGATCGAGACCGGCACCCATCCGTTCCGCCGCCACTTCGAAGAACTGCAGATCGGCGAATCCTTGCTGACCCACCGCCGCACCGTCGGCGAGGCCGACCTCATCAATTTCGGCGGCATCTCGGGCGACTATTTCTACATGCACTTCGACGAAGAGGCGGCCAAGGCCAGCGTCTTCGGCCAACGCATCGCCCACGGTTACTTCGTGCTGTCGGCGGCGGCCGGGCTGTTTGTCTCGCCGGCACCCGGCCCGGTGCTGGCCAATTACGGTCTCGACACACTGCGCTTCGTCAAGCCGGTGGCCATCGGCGACACCATCCAGGCCCGGCTGACCTGCAAGCGCAAGATCGACCGCAACCGAAATGACGCCAGCGGCCAGGGCCAGGGCGTGGTGGCCTGGGACGTTGAAGTGAGCAACCAGCGCGGCGAGCTGGTGGCCAGCTACGACATCCTGACCCTGGTGGCCAAGCGCGGCTGAGCGAGCCGCCCCCGCGGGGTCGTCAGCCCGTAACTTGCAACCGCCCGGCGTCGCTTCAGCGCCGCGCGCGGTCAATCGCCTCGCACAACGCCTGGGCGCCGTCGACAAAGGCCGGTGTCATGCGCGCCAGCCGGTGGCCATCGAGCGCGATCACCAGGCCGTTCTGCACCGCAGCCACCCGCTTGAAGCGCTGCCAGGCCTCCAGCCGCGCCGGCGCCTCCGGGCCGCTGCCGGTTAGCACCACTTGCGGGTTGGCGGCCACCGCCGCCTCCCAGCTGACGGTGGGCGTCAGGGTGGGCTGGCCGCCAAACACGTTGATGCCGCCGCAGGCGGTGATGGCCTGGTCGATCAGGTGGCCGCGGTTGACGGTCATCAGCGGCTCGTTCCACAGTTGGTAGAACACCCGCACCGGCGGCCGGCCGGCGTAGCGTGTGCGCAGCGCGGCCCAGCGCGATTCGGTCAAAGCCGCGGCGGTCTCGGCAATGGCCTCGGTGCCAAAAAGCCGGCCCAGCCGACGCAGTGTGTCGGCGATGCCTTCGACCTGGTTGATCTCGTTGTTGAAGATCGGCAGGCCCAGCACCGGCAGGCGCTGCTGCTGGCGTGGGTTGATGCCGCTGCGCCACAGCAGCAGCAGGTCGGGCTTCAACGCGGCCACCGCTTCGATGTTGATCGCGAAGGCGTCGCCGATCACCGGCAGCGCGGCGGCCTCGGGCGGCAGGTCGCTGAAGCGCATCACGCCCACCAGCCGCTGGCCGGCACCGGCGGCAAACACCAACTCGGCCAGGTGGGGCGCCAAAGCCACCGCACGCTGCGCCGGGCCTGGCAGCGTCAGCGTGTGGCCGTCGTCATCACGCACCGTGATGGCTGCAGCGGTGGCGGCGGTGGTGGTCAGCGCCAGGGCCAAGGCCAGCGCCAGCGTCAGCGTCAGCGGCGGTGCCACCGTCAGCGTCAGCGCCGTGTTAACGGCCGTGCCGGCTCGCTGCAGTGGGCCACCGACGGGCATCATCGGCGGGCCTTGTCGAGTGCTTTGTCCAGCGCCTTGCCGGTGTCGCACCAGGGCCGCACGGTGCAGCTGGTGCAATGTGGCGACCGCGCGGTGCAGACGTAACGGCCGTGCAGGATCAGCCAGTGGTGGGCGTCGCGGCGGAACAGCGGTGGCACGCGTTGGTCGAGCTGGCGTTCCACCGCCAGCGGCGTTTTGCCGGGCGCCAGGCCGGTGCGGTTGCCGACCCGGAACACATGGGTGTCGACCGCGTTGGTCGGTTCGCCAAAAGCGACGTTGAGCACCACGTTGGCGGTCTTGCGGCCAACACCGGGCAGGGCCTCCAGCGCTTCGCGCTGGCGCGGCACACGGCCGCCGTGCTGGTCGACCAGGATGGCGCAGGTCTGCAGCAGGTGCCTGGCCTTGTTGCGGAACAGACCGATGGTGCGGATCTGCTCGACCACCGCGGCTTCGCCCAACGCCAGCATGTGTTGCGGCGTGCCGGCCAGCGCAAACAACCGCCGGGTGGCCTTGTTGACGCTGACATCGGTCGCCTGGGCCGACAGCAGCACGGCGGCCAGCAACTCGAACACCGAGGTGTATTCCAGCTCGCTGGCCGGCTGCGGGTTGGCGGCGGCCAGCGTGGCAAAAAAAGAACCGATCTCGGCGGGTTTCATCGTCATCGGGCGCTGGCCTTCAGCATCGGCACGGCCTGCACCAGCGCGATGCACAGCAGGATCAGCGCGCAGCCGAACAAGCCATAGGCACCCAGGCGATCGCCCATGAAGACCGCGCCGAACAGCGCCGCGAACACGGTTTCGGACGACAGCACGATCGCCGCGTCTGCCGGCGGGGCGTGGCGCTGGCCGACCACCTGCAAGGTAAAGCCCACGCCCACCGACAGCAGGCCGGTGTAGGCAATGGCCCCGGCGGCGCTGCGCAGGCCGGCCAGGCTGATCGGTTCGATCGCCAGACCCAGCAGCAAGGCGATCACCGCACAGACCACAAACTGGCCACAAGCCAGCACATAGGCGCCGCGCAGCCGGTTGGCCACCTGGCCCACCAGCAGCACATGCACCGCCCAGGGCCCGGCACTGGCCAGCACCCACCAGTCGCCCGCCTGCAGCGCTTGCGTTGATGCGCCGGTCAGCAGCCAGGTGCCGGCCAGACAGCCGGCGGCCGCCGGCCACACTGTCCAGTGCAGCCCCTGGCGCTGAAAGGCCCAGGCCAGCACCGGCACCAGCGGCACGTACAGCGCCGTCAGGAAACCGGCGTTGGTGACGGTGGTGGTCATCAGCCCCACTTGCTGCATCACCACGCCCAGGCACAACAAGCTGCCCAGCAGCGCGATCCAGCGCATGTGGGCGCCGCCAAGCGGCCGGCCGGCGGTGGCCATGGCCTGCCATTCGCGCCAGGC
>JAYVDE010000306.1:0-5235 GCA_043749575.1 Burkholderiaceae bacterium
ACCTACTTCATCCCGGCGGCCTTCCTCGCCGTGCCGATGTACAAGACCATGGGCAACTACGGCCTGCTGAACAACCAGTGGTCGCTGATCCTGGCCATGGTCACCATCGCCTCGCCCTACTGCATCTGGGTGCTCAAGCAAGCCAGCGACAAGCTGCCCTGGGAGCTGGACGAGGCCGCCCGCATGGACGGCGCCACCGCGCTGCAGCTGTTCCGCCTGGTGTACTTGCCGCTGATGGTGCCCAGCCTGGTGGCGGTGGGCACCTACAGCCTGCTGCTGGCCTGGAACGAATACCTCTACGCTTTCCTGCTGCTGAGCAAGGACACCGACGTCACGCTGTCGGTGGCGCTGGGCAGCTTTTTGTCGGCCGACGATTCGCCCTGGGAGCTGCTGATGGCCACTGGCCTGGTCTACGCCCTGCCGCCCGCGGCCATTTACTACACCTTCAAGCGCTACATGGTCGGCGGCCTGACCGCCGGCGCCGTGAAATCCTGAGAACACAGCCATGGCAACCGTCTCGTTCCGCAAGATCGAAAAGGCCTACGGCCCGGTCAAGGTCCTCCACGGCATCAGCTTCGATATTGCCGATGGCGAATTCGTCGTGCTGGTCGGCCCCTCGGGCTGCGGCAAGAGCACGCTGCTGCGCATGCTGGCCGGTTTGGAGGAAATCACCGCCGGCGAGATCCTGATCGACGACAAGGTCGTCAACGACCTCGAATCGAAGGACCGCGACATCGCGATGGTCTTCCAGAGCTACGCGCTCTACCCGCACATGACCGTGCGCGAGAACATGGCCTTCAGCCTCAAGCTGCGCAAGGCCGATGCCAAGCTCACCGCCGAGCGGGTCGACAACGCCGCGCGCATCCTCAACCTGGGCCCGCTGCTCGACCGCTTGCCGAAAGAGCTGTCGGGTGGCCAGCGCCAACGCGTGGCGATGGGCCGGGCGATCGTGCGCGACCCCAAGGTGTTTTTGTTCGACGAACCGCTGAGCAACCTCGACGCCAAGCTGCGGGTGGCGATGCGCGCCGAGATCAAGGCGCTGCACCAGCGCTTGAAGACCACCACCGTCTACGTCACGCACGACCAGATCGAGGCCATGACCATGGCCGACCGCATCGTCGTGATGCACGACGGCATCATCGAGCAGATCGGCACCCCGCTCGAACTCTACGACCGGCCGGGCAACCTGTTCGTCGCGCAGTTCATCGGCTCACCGTCGATGAACGTGTTCGAAGGCACGCTGCAGCGCAGCGGCAGCGCTACCACCGTGTCAGCACTGGGCTCGTCTTGGCCGATCTCCGGCCTGGCCGGTGGCCTGCAGGGCCAGCGGGTGCACTACGGCATCCGCCCCGGTGACTTGACGCTGGCCGACGCCGGCATTGCCGCCGAGGTGGTTGTGGTCGAGCCCACCGGCGCCGAAACCGAGCTGCTGCTGCAGATCGGCCAGGGCGACAGCGCGCAGTCACTGGTCCTGGTGATGCACGGCCGCACCGATGCCCGGCCGGGCCAGACCGTGCACCTGGCCATAGCCGGCGCCAAGGCCCACGTGTTCGACGGGCAGGGCGGCCAACGGCTGTGAGCGCGCCACGCGGGTGTCCGCAGGAGGGCTCGCTTCCGCTTGGCCGCCCGCTGCACCTGGTGGTGATGGGGGTCAGCGGCTGCGGCAAGACGTCGGTCGCCCGCTTGGTGGCGCAGGCGCTGGGCCTGGACTTCATCGAGGGCGATGAGCTGCACCCGCCGCGCAACGTGGCACTGATGGCCAGCGGCACGCCGCTGACCGATGCCGACCGCGCCGACTGGCTGGCCACCATTGCCGGCCGCCTGGGCCAGGCGCGGGCCGCCGGCTGCGGCCTGGTGGTGTCGTGCTCGGCGCTCAAGCGAAGCTACCGCGACTTGCTGCGCAGCGCCTGCCCCGGTCTGCGCTTCGTGTACCTGCACGGCAGCACTGCGCTGCTGCACCAACGCATGTCGGCACGCACGGGCCACTACATGCCCGCGTCGTTGCTAGACAGCCAACTCGCCACGCTGGAGCCGCCCGGCGACGACGAGGGCGCGATCAGTGTCGACATCAGCCCACCACCCGACCAAGTGGCCGCCACCGTGCTGGCCGGTCTTCAAAGCACCGCACCATGATCACTGCTGACACCTTCCGACTCGACAACCGCCTGGCCCTCGTCACCGGGTCGTCTTCGGGCATCGGCCTGGCGCTGGCCCGTGGCCTGGGCCAGGCCGGCGCCGCGCTGGTGCTCAACGGCCGCGATCAAACCAAGCTGGCCGCCACCGCCGCCACGCTGCGTGCCGAAGGCCTCAGCGTGCAGGAGGCTGCGTTCGACGTGACCGACGGCGACGCCAGCGAAGCCGCGGTGGCCCGCATCGAGGCCGCTGTCGGGCCGATCGAGATCCTGGTCAACAACGCCGGCCTGCAGCGCCGCGGCGCCTTCCATGAGTTTTTGCCGGCCGACTGGCAGGCAGTGATGCGCACCAACGTCGACAGCATGTTCTTCGTCGGCCAGGCGGTGGCCAAGCGCATGGTGCCGCGTGGCCGCGGCCGCATCATCAACATCTGCTCGGTGCAAAGCGAGCTGGGCCGGCCCGGCATCGCGCCCTATGCCGCCAGCAAAGGCGCGGTGAAGATGCTGACCAAGGGCATGGCGATCGACCTGGGGCCGCACGGCATCACCGTCAACGGCATCGGGCCGGGCTATTTCAAGACCGAGCTGACGCAGAAGCTGGTCGACGACCCGACGTTTTCGGCCTGGCTGATCAACCGCACGCCCAGCCGGCGCTGGGGCGAGGTCGAGGACCTGGCGCCGGCGGCGGTGTTCCTGGCCAGCGATGCCGGCCGTTTTGTCAACGGCCACATTCTGTATGTCGATGGCGGAGTCACCGCCACACTATGACCCACCCCCGATGCGCCTTCGGCGCCTCCCCCTCAAGGGGGCAGCCGCCAGCGGCCGGGCAAAGCCGGTTCCGCGGCGTCCACTTGGTCACACCGCTGCGCACCGCGATCTCTTCGTCTAGCCATCATCCCGAACTCCCGACCTGAGACCCCACCGATGCCCGCAACTTTCACCCAGGTTATCCTGTTCACCGACAGCGACGGCCGCGCGCGGTTCCGCGAGCAGCCCATTGCGCTGACCGAAGGCAAGCCGGCGGCGATGCTGTCGCCGCTGCTGCCCAGCGGCGGCCTGCAGCTGCGCCTGAGTCCGGTCGGCTTTCGCAGTGAATTTCACTGCAGCACCGATCCGCAGTGGGTCTTCATCCTGGGCGGCCAGATGGAGATCGGCCTGCAAGATGGCAGCTCGCGGGTGTTTGCGGCCGGCCAGCACTTCTTCTCGACCGACACCTTGCCCGCCGGCGCCGCCTTCGACGCCACGGTGCACGGCCACTGGAGCCGTCAGGTCGGCGCCGATGCGCTGGTCACCGCGTTTGTGCGCGCGTGAACCTGTGACCGCGTGATTTGACGGACCCGAGCCGACCCATGATCAAAAACGTGCACGGCAACACCGTTGACCAGCTGGGGGCGGGCATCGTCACCGGCCACTATCCGGTGGGCAGTTCATTGCCGCCCGAACTGATGCTGTGCGAAGCGCTCGGCGTCAGCCGCACCGTGATCCGCGAGGCCGTGAAGTCACTGATCGCCAAGGGCTTGCTCGTCACCGGGCCCAAGGTTGGCACCCGGGTGCTGGCCGAAGATCAATGGAACTGGTTCGACCCCGATGTGGTGGCCTGGCAATCCAGCGCGGGTTTGTCGCGCGAGTTCCTGCGTGACTTGCAGGAACTGCGGCGCCTGGTGGAGCCCGCCGCCGTGCGGCTGGCCGCCGAGCGCGCCACGCCGCAGGACATCGCCGAGATCGAAGCTGCCTACGCCGGCATGAAGAAGTCGATCGAGGAGGGCGGCGATTACGTCAGCAGCGACCTGCGCTTTCACCAGGGCCTGCTGCGCGCCTGCCACAACCGCATGCTGGCGCAGATGAGCAAGGCACTGGGCGCGTTGTTGCGCACCAGCTTCGAGATCTCGACGACGCGGCCCGACGGCCCGGCCTCGTCGCTGCCGCTGCACCGCGCAGTGCTCGACGCGGTGATCGAGCGCGCGCCGCAGAAGGCCGAACGGGCGATCCTGTTGTTGATCGACGGTGCCAACGAAGACATCGAGGTGGTGTTGAAGTCGCGCCGCAAGCTGCCCTCGCTGGGCAACCCGGCGCCGCGACTAAAGGCCAGGCCCGCGGCGCGTTAGGCCTTGTGCAGCGCGTGCCAGCGCACCCCGCGCGCCGGCTCGGGGGGTGGGAGTTTTTCGTAGCGAGCGGCTGTCAGGCTAGGCGGACGGAGCGCAGGGACCGGAACGTACTCTATGTACGTGAGGATCCCGAGCATTCGGCCAACGACGCATGGCGGCCGCGCAGTAGAAAAACTCTCACCCCCTCACTCCTTGACCGACCCGGTCATGCCCGAGACGTAATACTCGACGAAAAACGAGTAGACAAACGCCACCGGCAGTGAGCCCAGCAGCGCGCCGGCCATCAGCGGCCCCCAGTGGTAGACGTCACCCTCGACCAGCTCGGTCACCACGCCGACCGGCACCGTCTTGTTCTCGGACGATGAGATGAAGGTCAGCGCGTAGATGAACTCGTTCCAGCTCAGCGTGAAGGCGAAGATGCCGGCCGAGATCAGCCCCGGCACGGCCAGCGGCAGCACGATTTTCACGAGGATCTGCCAGCGGTTCGCACCGTCGATCAACGCGCACTCTTCCAGCTCGTAGGGGATCGAGCGGAAATAACCCATCAGCAGCCAGGTCGAGAACGGGATCAGGAAGGTCGGGTAGGTGAGGATCAAGGCCATGCGGGTGTCGAACAACCCCAGCTTGACGACAATGGCCGCCAACGGGATGAACAGGATCGACGGCGGCACCAGGTAGGCCAGGAAGATGGCGCCGCCCGCCGGCTTGGCGCCCTGGAAGCGCAGGCGCTCGATCGCATAGGCCGCCAGGATCGACGCCGCCAGCGACAGCACCGTGGAGACCACCGAGACGATCACCGTGTTCCACAGCCAGGCCGGGTACTCGGTGCGGAACAGCAGCTTCTCGAAGTGCGCCAGCGTGGGCGCGACGATCCAGAACGGGTTGCCGTCGCGCGAGAGTAGTTCGTTGTCGGGCTTGAAGGCGGTGATCGCCATCCAGTAGAACGGGAACAGCAGCACGATCACGAACAGCGTGATCGGGATGTAGATCGTCACCCA
>JAYVDE010000307.1:0-5218 GCA_043749575.1 Burkholderiaceae bacterium
CGCCCACCACACCCTCGTGGCCGACCACGGCCACCTCGGCGCAGCTGCCATCGCGCAACGGCGAGACCAGCGACACCACGGCCGTGACCGGAAAGTACACGTGGCGCAACACCATGCCAGCCTCGTAGAGCAGGGCGTCGGCGTTGATCTCCACGGCCTCCAGCCGGGATTGAATGGCGTCGCTGCACTCGGGTGGCAGCGCGGCCAGCAACTGGTTGGTGGGGTGGTCGGTGCAAGAGCTGATCACTGAGTGCGTCTCGTGGCTGACCCGGGGGTCGACGGAACGCAATTTAGGCCTGGCCGTGCCGATCGGGTATGTCGAAAGACGCAGTGGCCACGCGCTTGGCTGGCCGGCAGTGTGGCCCGTGCCGGGGCCCTGCCGTGCCGTGCCGGGCCAGTCAGACCAGCGGGCGCGCCAGCGGGCGACCGTCACCGTACAGGTCGGCCAGCCGGGCCAGCGCTTTGACGTCGCGCAGGAACAAACGGCCGTCGGTGATGCGGTGCAGGCCGCGGCGTTCGAGCTTGCGCAGCGTCTTGTTGGTGTGCACCAGCGACAGCCCCAGGCCGTCGGCGATGTGCTGCTGCGTCAGCGGGAACGCCACCCCGCCGCCGCTCGCATCGGCTTGCAGGGCAGCGGCGCGCTTGAACAGCAGGATCAGCATCGAGGCGATGCGCTCCTCGGCGCTGCGGCGGCCCACCGACAGCAGCGTGTCGTCGACCATCGACTCCTCGTGGGCGGTCAGCCAAGTGACGTTGAAACCCATCATCGGGCTGCGCCGGTGCAGTTCCCACAGCGCATCGCGGTGGAACACGCAGAAGCGCGCGTCGGTGAGCGTCTCGACCCCGTGGGCGGCGGCGTCGCCCATCTTCTGCTGCACGCCGATGAAGTCACCGGCCAGCAAAAAGCTGAGGATCTGCCGCCGCCCGTCGCTCAGGGTCTTGTAACGAAACGCCCAGCCCTGCTGCAAGGTGTAGAGCGGCGCGTCGGTCTGGCCCTCGTGGATCAGCGTCTCGCCCGCGCCCAGGCGCCGTTCGCGGCGCTTGAGCGACTGCACCAGTTCCAGTTCGTCGCCGGTAGGCTCTAGAAACAGCTTCATCGGCCGCAGCGGGCAGTCGCGGCAAAGCGTCTCGGCGTGCGGTGCGGGCGCGGTGTCGGCGGGCGTCTCGGCGGGCAAGGTCATGCCCCGAAGTGTCGCGCAAGGGCGGGCCGGGAGCCAGATGAAACAGGGCATGTGACCCGGTGGCGGCGCGGCTGGGCATCCCCGCATTGACTGCCGGCCTGCCCGTGCGCCAATGCATCGGTCTGCAACTGCAGCGCGGAGCACAGGCCCATGGCGACCGACCCCTTGATCCTCGATCACGTTTACGCCCACGAAGCGGCGCAGCCCGACCGCATCTACCTGACCCAGCCCATCGGCGGCGGCCAGGTCATCGACTACAGCTGGGCCCAGGTGCTCGACCAGTCCCGGCGCATGGCCGCCCACCTGCAGTCGCGAGGCCTGGGCCACGGTGACCAGATCGCCATCCTGTCGAAGAACTGCGCGCATTTCTTCATGGCCGAACTGGCGATCTGGATGGCCGGCGCCACCACGGTGGCGATCTACCCCACCGAGCTGGCTGAGACGGTGCGCTATGTGCTGGAGCACAGCGAGGCCAAGTTGTTGTTCGTCGGCAAGCTCGACAGCTGGGCGCAGCAGGCGGCGGGCGTGCCCGAGGCCTTGCCGCGCATCGCTTTTCCGTTGGCACCCGACACGCCCTATGACCGGTGGGACGACGTCGTGGCGCGGCACGCGCCGCTGCCCGGCCGGCCGGCCCGCTCGCCCGCCGACTTAGCGATGATCGCCTACACCTCCGGCTCGACCGGCCAGCCCAAGGGTGTGATGCATGACTTCGAAGGCATCAGCCGGGCCACCGAGGGCATCGTCGCGCGGCTGCAAGAGACCTACGGCCACCGGCAAGATCTGCGGACCTTGTCCTACTTGCCGCTGGCCCATGTGTTCGAGCGGGCGTTTGTCGAATGCGCCACGCTGGTGGCCGGCAATACGCAGGTGTTTTTCGCCGAATCGCTCGACACCTTTCTGGCCGACCTGCAACGCGCGCGGCCGACCGGCTTCATCTCGGTGCCGCGCTTGTGGCTGCGCTTCCAGCAAGGCGTGTTTGCCAAGATGACGCCGAAGAAGCTCGACCGGCTGCTGACCATCCCGATCCTGCGGCGCATCGTTGCGCGCAAGATCCTGGCCGGCCTGGGGCTCGATCACGTCATCGCCGCCGGCAGCGGCTCGGCGCCCTTGCCGGCCGAGCTGCTGGTCTGGTACCGCAAGCTCGGCCTGAACCTGTACGAGGGCTATGCCATGAGCGAGGACTTCGCCTATTCGCACGCCTCCACCGCCGACAAAAACTTGCCCGGCTACGTCGGTGTGGCCTACCCCGGGGTGCAGGTGCGCATCAGCCCCGACGGCGAGGTGCTGATCAAATCGCCGGGTCGGCTGGTGGGTTACTTCAAGCGGCCCGACCTGGACGCCGAGAGCTTCACCGCCGACGGCTTCTTTCGCACCGGCGACATGGGCGAGCTGCGCCCCGACGGCCTGCTGAAGATCACCGGCCGCATCAAGGAGCTGTTCAAGACCGGCAAGGGCAAGTACGTGGCGCCGGCGCCGATCGAGAACCTGCTGAACGCGCACCCGATGGTCGAGTCGGCGATCGTCTCGGGCGTCGGCCAGCAGGCGGCCTACGCGATGGTGGTGCTGGCCGAGCACCTGCGCCCGCGCAGCCAAGACCCGGCGCTGCGCGCCGAGGTCGAGCAGGCGCTGGGCGGTTTGCTGAAGCAGGTCAATTCGCAGCTCGTCGGCCATGAGCAACTGCGCATGCTGGTGGTGGCCAGCGAGCCGTGGTCGATCAAAAACGGCTGTCTGACACCGACGATGAAGATCAAGCGCTCGCGCATCGAGGGCCAGGTCGGTGACCGGCTCGACCGCTGGTATGCCGCGCCCGGGCCGGTGGTCTGGGGCTGAATCGTCAGCGCGGCCGTAGTCCGCGAAGGCCAGGTCGGGTCGCCGCGCAGCGGCTGGCCGCGGCTGAATCAGGTCGCCGGGTCGTGGCCCGGCAGCCTCAGCGGCCGGCCATCGCTGGCGGGCACGGCCTACGGCGTGCCACAAGCCACCCGCAGCCGGGTCAGCCCGAGCCAGCCGGCCCACCACGATCACGATCCCCGCAACACCGATGATCGTGACATGAGCAGCCCGCCGAACCGTGACGATGCCCCGCTCCCGCCGCCGGGGGTGCGCCGTCGCGGCTGGCTGCTGGGTGCGGTGCTGCTGCCGGGCACGGCGGTGCTCGGCACGGCGGCCTTGGCCGGCTGCGGTGCCAGTGATGCCGACCACAGCGGCCCCAACGCGCCGCAAGCCGTGGCCTGGCCCGCCGGCCGCCTGCCGCCGGGCCCGCGCCGCCTGGCCTGGGTGTTTGGCTCGGGCGGGCCGCGTGGCTTCGTGCACGTGGGGGTGCTCAAGGCGCTGGTCGAGCTGGGGCTGGCGCCCGACCTGCTGGTCGGCGCGTCGGTGGGCGCGCTGGTGGCCACCCTGCATGCGGCTGGCCTGGGCGCGGCGCGCATCGAGCAGCTGGCGCTGGACTTGCAGCCCTGGCAGTTTTTGCGCTTGAACCTGGCGGGGCCCGAGCGCTGGCGCGGTGACGGCCTGGCCGACCTGGTCAACCAGGTGCTCGACCACCGGCCCTTGCAAGCGCTGCCGCTGCCGGTGGCCTGCGCGGTACAACGCCTGCGCGACGGCGCGGTGCTGGGCTTCAACCAGGGCGACGCCGGCCTGGCGGTGCAGGCGGCGTCGGCGATCGAGGGCCGGCTGGCGCCGCTGACCGTGCGCGGTGAGCGTTATGCCGACGCCGACCTGCGCATGCCGCTGCCGGTGCGCCTGGCGCGTGCGCTGGGTGCCACCCGGGTGCTGGCGGTGGATGCGTCGGCGCATGAGGACAGCTCGCCAGCCGACGCCGCGGCCTACCGCACCGCCGACCTGCACAAGCGTGCGCTGACCCGGCCCGATGCCGCCCGCGCCGACCTGCTGCTGCACCCGGCCATCGGCTACTGGGCCGGCTGGACCCGCGACTACCGCGAGCGGGTGATCGCCACCGGCTACCGCAGCACGCTGGCGGCGGCTGCGGCGCTGCGCAGCTTGCACCAGGGTTGAGTTTTTCCGGTCAAGGCCCGCCCGCCGAGCATCAGAGCGTGCCCGCGGCCAGCCAGACCGCGATGCGCCGCGCCAGTTGCTGCAGCGCCTGGCGGTGGGCGGTGGCCAGGGCCTGGGCATCGGCACCGCCGGCGGCGGTGACAAACGCCGCGTCGGCCACGCGAGGCGCGGTGGCGCCGCTCGGGTCGGCCACGCTCCAGCGTGCCTGCAAGGACACGCCGCGGCCGTCGGGCGTGACATCCAGCGCGCCGAAGCCGATCAGCGCCGGCGCCACCAGCGCCAGCGCCAGCAGCCGCGGCAGCACCAGGTGGCTGATCGGGTCGATGCCCAGCACGCGCAGCGCGTCGATCTCCTCGCCGGCCGCCATCGTCGCCAGCTGGGCGGCGAAGGCCGAGCCGACCCGGCCGGCCAAGATGATGCCGGTCATCAGCCCGGCCAGCTCGCGCACCATGCCGACGGTGACGACCTCGGCCAGGAAGTTCTGCGCGCCGATGCGCCCGAGTTGCGCACCGGCCATGTCGGCCAGCATCAGGCCGATCAGGCCGATCAGGCCGCAGGTCAGGCCGACGATCGGCAGCGAGCGCGGGCCGGCCAGGTCGAGTTGCTGCAGCACGTCGGCTGCGCGCAAGGCGCGGTGGCCCGCAGCCAGCGGCCCACGGCGATCAACACGTCGCCCAGGAAAGCGGCTGTGACAGCGGCCTCGGCCAGCACGCCGCCGCGCCGGGCGGTGCGGGCGGCGGGGATGGTGGTGGCCGCGTTGGCGGCCGTAACGGCGGGCGCGCCGACCGGCGTGTCGGCGGCTGACCCGGCGCCGTTGGGGGCCAGCCCGGTGGTCTGCCGATCAGCCTGCGGATCAGTCTGCCGATCAGTCTGCCCACTGGTCTGACCACCGGCCGTGCCGCTGGCCGGCGGTGCCGCCAGCGCCAACACCTCGCGCAGTCCGGCCGGCAGGCGGTCCAGTGGCACCTGGGCGCCCAGTGGCCGCAGGGTTTCGGTCAGGGTCCACAGGCGGGCGGCCAGCGCGC
>JAYVDE010000308.1:0-13444 GCA_043749575.1 Burkholderiaceae bacterium
GGCGGCGGGCAGCTCCCACTCGCCCGAGTCGGCATTGAGGCCCTCGATCAGAAAGGGCTTGGTACCGGCCCGGCGCGACAGCGGCATGTGCAGCAGCGCCAGATCCCCGCTGACTGGGGTGTCCAGTGTCAGCGTGGCGATGGCGTCGATCAGCGGGTCGAGCCGGGCTGTCTTGCGCGGTGCCGCGGGGCGCAACTCGGCAAACGGGCTGGTGGCCTCGGCCGCCGCGTCGGTGCGCGTGGCCGGGCTGTGCGTGACCTCATGTCTTGGGCCCAGCGAGGGCTCCAGCCGCGTACGGTCAGCGCCTTCGGCCTGCCGCGGGCTCGCTTTGCGCGCGCGCCAGACGCCCTGCACCACCACGCCCACCAGCACCAGGCCGCCGGTACCGGCCAGGCCCTGCATCAGGGTCAGATCCTGCAGCCAGTTCATGCGGCGACCCTGCGCGCTGCGCACCAGGGCCAGTCAAGCCAGCGCGGGGCTGCCCGACGATGACCCATCACAGCGCCTGCGCCATCGATACCGCGGCGTCCATGTCGACCGCGACGATGCGCGAAACGCCTTGCTCCTGCATCGTCACGCCAATCAATTGCTCGGCCATTTCCATCGCGATCTTGTTGTGGCTGATAAACAGAAACTGCGTGCCCTTGGCCGACATCTCGGCCACCAGCCGGGCGTAGCGCTCGGTGTTGGCGTCGTCCAGCGGCGCGTCCACTTCGTCAAGCAGGCAAAACGGCGCCGGGTTGAGCAGAAAGATCGCAAACACCAGCGCGATTGCGGTCAGTGCTTTTTCGCCGCCGCTCAGCAAGTGGATGGTAGAATTTTTCTTGCCCGGCGGCTGCGCCATCACCTGCACGCCGGCGTCCAGGATCTCGTCGCCGGTCATCTGCAGCCGCGCGTTGCCGCCACCGAACAGCGTCGGGAACATGCGGCCGAAATGTTCATTGACCTGGTTGAAGGTCTTGCCCAGCAGGTCGCGGGTTTCCAGGTCGATCTTGTGGATCGCGGCTTCCAGCGTCTTGATCGCATCGTCCAGGTCGGCGTTCTGCAGGTCGAGAAAGGTCTTGCGCTCGGTCGAGGCCGTCAATTCATCCAGCGCGGCCAGGTTGACGGCGCCCAGCGCGTTGATTTCGCGGCCGATGCGGTCGATCTCGCCCTGCAGGCCCCACAGCTTGATGTTGTCACTGGCGATCTGCCCGCTCAAGCGCTCCAGGTCGACGTTGGCGGCGGTCAACTGCTCCAGGTACTGCGCACCGCCCAGCTGCGCGGCCTGCGCTTCCAGCTGCAGCTTGGTGATCTCGTCGCGCAGCGGTTGCAGGCTGCGCTCACATTGCAGGCGCTGCTCGTCGGCCGAGCGCAGCTGGGCCGACAAGCCGTCGTAGTGGCTGCGCTGGGCACTCAAGCCCTGCTCGCGCTGCACCTTGAGCTCCAGCGCGGTCTGCAGGCCCGCCTGCGCGGCGCTGTCATTGAGCGCCTCCAGCTCGAGTTCCAGCTGTTCACCGACCTGGGCGTTGTGGCTGGCCTGCTGCGCGGCGGTGTCGATCGCGCGCTGCAATTCGCCACGGCGGGCGGCCAGCGAGCGCGCCTGGAACTGGCTTTCCTGGGCCTGGCGCTCCAGCGCGCGGCCTTGTTCGCGGGCCTCGGCCAGCTGGCGCTCGGCGGCAAACACCGCTTCTTCCAGCGCGGCGTGGTGTTCTTGCGTGGTCGCCAGTTGCTGATCCAGCTCGTCGAAGCGGCCCTCGCCGATGGCGCGGCGTTCGTCCAGGCCTTCGAGCTGGCCGTCGAGCTCGGCCAGCTCGTCGTCGAGCTGACCGCTGCGGGCCTGCGCGGCCTCGGCCTGCTGGGCCAGCCTTAGCGTTTCCACCTGCAGCTGGTGGGCGCGGGTCTGGGCCTCGGCGGCCTCGCGGCGCACCACCACCAGACGCCCGTTGGCTTCGGTGCAGGCGGCCTCCACCCGCACCAGCGCGCTGCGTGCGGCTTCGCTGATCAGCGCCTGGGCGCGTTGCTGGTGGGCTAGGCTTTGAATTTCCTGCGCCCGGGCCAACAAGCCGGCCTGCTCGGAATCGGGTGCGTAAAAAGCCACCGCATGGCTGCTGACCGCATGGCCCTCGCGGCTCATGATGACTTCGCCATGGCGCAGCGCAGGGCGTTGGGCCAGCGCGTCGTCCAGGCTGCTGGCGGTGTAGACACCGTCGAGCCAGTCGTTGAGCAGCGCCTGCAGGCCGCTGCTGTCCGACCCCGCGACCAGCTGCTGGCCCAGCCGCAGCTGGTCGCTCAGCCGCGGCAGCGCGGGGTGGGCACCGGCACCGGCGCCAGCATCGACATCGGCAAGGGTTGGGGCGCCCGCGGGGTGGCTGGACGGGTGCTTGGCCGGCAGCGTGTAGAAAGCCAGCCGCGCCGGCGGTGCATCGGCTGCAAAGGCGCGCACGGTGTCGATGCGGCCGACTTCAAGCGCGCCAAGGCGCTCTCGCAAAGCGGCTTCCAGCGCGTTTTCCCAGCCGGGCTCGATGTGGATGCGGGTCCACAGGCCGCTGAGGGTGTCCAGCCCATGTTTGGCCAGCCAGGGCTGCAACTTGCCCTCGGTCTGCACCTTGTCCTGCAGCGCGCGCAGTGCCGACAGCCGCGCGGCGATGTCGCCTTGTTTGCCGCTTTCGGTATTGGCGCTGTGCTGCTGGGCGCGGCGCTGTGCTTCCAATGCCGGCACCTCGTCTTGCAGCGTGTGCAAGCGGGCCTCGGCGACCGCCTTGGTCTCGTCGGCGGCGGCGCTCTGGCCGCGCAGTTCAGCCAGCCGGCCGAGGTCGGGCGTGGCCAGGCCGCGGCGCTCGGCGTGCAGGCGCTCGCGGCGGCTGCGCAGCGACTTGTGTTGTTCTTCAATGTGGCGGCTGTCGGCGGCCAACACCTGTATTTGCTGCTGCACCGCACTGACCTGCGCCCGCTGCTGGTTGGCACGGCCCTGGGCTGCGCGCACCGCGTCTTCCACCTCGGGCTGTTGCGCTGACCGGTCTTCGGCCTGGGCGGCCAAGATGCCGGCTTGTTCTTCGGCGCTGGCGATCTGCTCGGCAATGAGCTCCAGCTCGGCGCCGGCCTCGTCGCGGCGCTGCTGCCACTGGCCGGTCTGCGCCTGCAGGTCGGTCAGGCGCTGCTGCGCGCGCTGGCGGCTTTCGACGACATAGCGGATGCGTTCTTCAAGACGGCTCACTTCCAGCGCGGCCTGGGCCAGCTCACCCTGAGCGGTGTGCAGGCCGTCGCTGGCCGCGTAGTGGTCCTGGCGCACGGTTTCCAGGCCGGCCTCGACATGGCGCAACTCGGCCAGCTGGGCTTCCAGCGCGTTGCTGGCCTCGGCCGCCGCCTTGGCCACCCGCGCTTGCTCGGTGGCGGCGTCGCGGTGTTTCAGAAACCACAGCTGGTGCAGCTTGCCCGTGCCGGCTTCTTGCAGCGCCTGGTAGCGCGCGGCCACCACCGCCTGCTTCTCCAGTTTGTCGAGGTTGGCGTTCAGCTCGCGCAGGATGTCGTCGACCCGGGTCAGGTTTTCGCGGGTGTCCTTCAGCCGGTGTTCGGTCTCGCGGCGGCGCTCTTTGTACTTGCTGACGCCGGCGGCTTCCTCGAGGAACAAGCGCAACTCTTCGGGCCGCGATTCGATGATCCGACTGATCGTGCCCTGGCCGATGATGGCGTAGGCGCGTGGCCCCAACCCGGTGCCCAGGAACACGTCCTGCACGTCGCGCCGGCGCACCAATTGGTTGTTGATGAAGTAGCTGCTGCCAGCGTCGCGGGTGAGCACCCGGCGCACGGCAATCTCGGCGAAACGGCTCCACGAGCCGCCGGCACGCGCATCTTCATTGCTGAACACCAGTTCGACGCTGGCCCGGCTGGCCGGCTTGCGCAGGCCGCTGCCGTTGAAGATCACGTCCTGCATGCTCTCGCCGCGCAACTCGCTGGCCTTGCTCTCGCCCAGCACCCAGCGCACCGCATCCATGATGTTGGACTTGCCGCAGCCGTTGGGGCCGACCACGCCCACCCGCTGGCCGGGCAGCTGGAAGGTGGTGGGGTCGGCGAAGGACTTGAAGCCCGAAAGCTTGATCTGGTTCAGGCGCATGCGCGGTGAGGGGGAACTTCAGGCCTTCAGGCGGCAACCGGGGTGTGCCAGCCGCTGCCGGTCAGTGATTGCAAGTACTTGATCTGTATGGATAAATTGGCGTGTTTTGAAGCCGTACAGCGGCCGCGATGATAGCATCGCGCCTCCTCAGATCAGCCGCCGCACCATGGTCAACAAAGCATCCAAAAAGGGCGTAACTGCCAAAGTCGCCCAACTCGCCCAAGCCGCCCAAGCCCCGGCCACCCCGCCGCCGCTCAACCAGCGGCCGCCGCCGGTCAACCCGCCCAGCGTGCCGAGCAAGGACTTGCAGGTCTTCGAGAACCCGTCGCCGCAGCGCGACTATGTGATCCAGTTCCAGGTGCCCGAGTTCACCTGCCATTGCCCGTTGACCGGCCAGCCCGACTTTGCGCACTTCACGATCGACATGATCGCCGACCGGCTGTGCGTCGAGCTGAAGAGCCTGAAGATGTACTTCTGGAGCTTCCGCAACGAAGGCGCGTTCCACGAAAAGGTGACCAACACCATCCTCGATGACCTGGTGGCGGCCACCGATCCGCGTTTCATCCGCATCACCGCCAAGTGGTATGTGCGCGGTGGCATCTACACCAACGTGATCGCCGAACACCGGAAAAAGGGCTGGAAGCCGGCCCCGGCTATCGACCTGCCGGCCCTGCCGATGGCGCGCGGGCTGCTCGGTTGAACCCGGCCGCAGCGCCCGCGGTTACAGCAGTTCTTCGGGGGCCAGCGGCGCCAGCAGTTCCAGCCACAGCCGGGTGCCGAAGCCGACCTCGGGCTCGCTGTCGAAGCTGAGCTCGCCAACCTCGTCGTCGGCGGCCATCCAGCGCAGGTTGCCGTCGCTGGCCAGCGACAGCCGAAACGACGCCTGCAGCTTGTCTAAGTCCATCAGCCGCAGCACCTCGCGGGCCAGCGCCGGGCTGTCGACGAACATGCCCATCTCGGTGTTGATCTTGTCCGAGCGCGGGTCGAAGTTCATCGAGCCGATGAAGACCTTGGCGCGGTCGACCACCACCGTCTTGGCATGCAGCCGGCCCTGGCTGGGGGTGAGAAAGCCCAGCCGGCTGGCCCGCTTGACCCGCACCGGGCTCAGCTCGTACAGCTCGACCCCCAGCTTGAGCAGCTTGGTGCGGTACTTGCGGTAGCCGATGTGGACCAGCGGCTCGTCGGTCGCGGCCAGCGAGTTGGTCAGCATCTTGACGTTGACACCGCGCTCGCGCAGCTCGGCCACCAGCGCCATGCCACGCTCACCGGGCACCAAGTAGGGCGAGGTCAGCACCACCTCCTGGCGCGCGCCGCGCATCATGTCGCGCACGCTGTAGCCCACCGACTCCACCTCTTCCAGCGGCACCAGGGCGTAGCTGGCGCCCAGGCCCTTCAGGCGGTCGGGCGGGTCGGCATAGGCGGTGGCGAAGGCCCACACCAGGCCCAGCCGGCCGAAGTTCAGTTCTTCGGCGATCGGCCCATAGCCCAGTACATCGGTGGCTGAGGGCGCTGGCGGCGGCGGCGGCGGCGTGGTCTCGGGCCTGGTCCGGCGGTCGAAGGCGGCGCGCAAAACCTCGGGGGCGCTGGTCGGCGGCAGGATCGATTCCAGCGGAAACACCACCGGGCTGTTCCAGTAGTCGTCGAAATAGCCGCGCAGCCGCGGCAGCATCTCGCCGATGACAAACGCGTCCAGATCGACGAAGTTGGTCTGCTCGTGGCGCATGAAGTACTCGTCGGCGATGTTGCGGCCACCGGCCACCGCCATCACCCCGTCGACCACCAGCAGCTTGTTGTGCATGCGCCGGTTGACCCGCCGAAAGTCCAGCGCCGACGCGAGAAAGCGGGTGAACATCCGCTCGCGCCCGGCCGGAAACGGGTTGAACAGCCGCACCTCCACATTGGCGTGCGCGGCCAGGCCCATCAGCAAGTGGTCGATGTCGGCGGTGTACAGGTCGTCCAGCAGCAAACGCACCCGCACGCCGCGCAGCGCGGCGTCGCGCAGGGCGCGCATCAGGTAACGGCCGGTGGCGTCGTTCTGCAGCACGTAGTACTGCACGTCGATGCTGCGTTCGGCCCGCTGCACCAAGGCCAGCCGGGTGTCCAGCGCAAACGGCCCGGTGGGCAGCAGCCGGAAGCCGGTGAGCTCGTCGTCGGGCAGCGACGCGGTGGCGATGCGGCCCAAGGTGGTGCTGTCGGACGGCGCCATCGCGCTGGACGGCACGCGCTGCACGCCACTGGGCAGGCTGGCGCAGCCGGCAGTCAGTGCCAGCAGCCCGGCCACCAGCGCCCACGCCGCCCGCTCCGCCCACGCCGCCCACGCCACCCAGCGCCGGGCGGCAGATGGCCGTGCGCCCCAGCGGGCTGCAGCCCGCTGCGTATCATCGAAGTTTGCGGACTGGGTGGCTTGCCGCCAAACCGCTACTGCTGCCGCTGCGCTTGCTGTCATCGGCGCGAAGGATACGCAATGAAACCAAGCTCTGCCGTCACCGCCCTTCCCCACTGCCGCGCCGCGACCACGGCTCTGCTGGCGCTGCTGCTGGCCACCGGCGGTGCCCAGGCCGCGCTGGACGTCGGCGACAAGGCACCGTCGTTTGCGCTGGAGGCGTCGTTGGCCGGCAACAGCTTCCGCTTCAATCTGGCCGAGGCCTTGAAGACCGGCCCGGTGGTGCTGTACTTTTTTCCGGCGGCCTTTGCGATCGGTTGCACCATCGAGGCCCACCAGTTCGCCGAGGCCATCGACCAGTACAAGGCGCTGGGCGCCACGGTGATCGGCGTCTCGGCCGATGACATCGACACGCTGAAGAAGTTCTCGGCCACCGAATGCCGCAACAAGTTTGCGGTGGGCGCCGACGCCGACAAAACGGTGATGAAGGCCTATGACGCGGTGATGGCGTTCAAGCCTGATTTTTCCAACCGCACCAGCTACGTGATCGCGCCCGACAGCACCATCGTCTACCAGTTCAGCAGCCTCAACCCTTACCGGCATGTCAGCAACACGCTGGGCGCGCTGAAGACCTGGTCGAGCAAGGCCAAGCCCTGACTCCAGCCCGTCTGACCGCAGCCCGCCTGACCCCGGCCCGCCTGACCCCAGCCACCCTGAATCTTGCCCGATGACGCTGCCGGAAAGACCGTCATACCAAAAGTACGAGGTCGCGGTGCGCAAGAGCGGCATCGACGGCTTCGGCGCGTTTGCCGCCGAGCCGATCCCCGCGCACCGCAAGATCGGCGAGATCCGCGGCGAGAGCATCTCCGTGGCCGAAGCCCGCCGCCGGGCCGCCGGCCAGGCGCGCATCATGATCGTCGAGGTGTCGGCCCGCAAGGCGATCGACGCCTCGAAAAGCGCCGACCCGATGCGCTTCACCAACCACCGCTGCAGCCCCAACGCGCGGCTGTCAATCCAGGGCGGGCGGATCGAGTTCTACGCGCTGCAGCCGATCACACCCGGCGAAGAAATCACCGTCAATTACGGTGAAACCCACCATGAAGGCACGCTGGCCTGCCGCTGCGGCGCGGCCAACTGCATCGGCTGGCTGTAGGGGGTGAAGTAGGTCGTGATGTAGGGGGTGATGTAGGTCGCGGCGCGGGTGGCGGTTCGGGTGGCGGTATGACCAGCGGTGCTGGCGGCGCGCGGCCCGGCGGCCGCCCGCGATAATCGGCGCATGAATCCGCTGCTGGGCAAACTGCACCCCTACCCCTTCGAGCGCCTGCGTGCGCTGACCGCGGGCGTCACCGCCAACCCCGCGCTGCGGCCCATCAGCTTGGGCATAGGCGAACCGCGCCACGCCACGCCGACGTTGATCGAAGACGCCATTGTCGGCAGCCTGAAAGGCTTGTCGGTCTACCCGCCCACCGCCGGTGAACCGCGGCTGCGCGAGGCCTTTGCCGGCTGGCTGCAGCGCCGCTACGGCGTGGTGGTCGACGCCGCCAGCCAGGTGTTGCCGGTGGCGGGATCGCGCGAGGCGCTGTTCGCCTTTGCGCAAACGGTGGTCGACGCCAGCCGGCCTGGCGCCACCGTGGTCTGCCCCAATCCGTTCTACCAAATCTACGAGGGCGCGGCGCTGCTGGCCGGTGCCGAGGTGGCATTTGCCAACAGCGACCCCAGGGACGGCAACTTCGCCCCCCGCTGGGACGACATCGCCCCGGCCACCTGGGCCCGCACCCAGCTGCTGTATGTCTGCTCGCCGGGCAACCCCACCGGCGCGGTGATGCCCTTGTCAGAATGGCAGAAGCTGTTCGAGCTGAGCGACCGCCACGGTTTTGTGATCGCCAGCGACGAGTGTTATTCGGAGATCTACTTTCGCGAGCAGCCGCCGCTGGGCGGCCTGGAGGCGGCGGTCAAACTCGGCCGCCCCGACTTCCGCAACCTGGTCAGCTTCACCTCGCTGAGCAAGCGCAGCAACGTGCCCGGCCTGCGCTCGGGCTTCGTGGCGGGTGACGCAGCCATCCTCAAGCAATTTTTGCTCTACCGCACCTACCACGGCTCGGCGATGAGCCCGGTGGTGCAGGCCGCCAGCCTGGCCGCCTGGAACGACGAGGCCCACGTGGTGGCCAACCGCGCGCTCTACCGCAGCAAGTTCGCCCAGGTCACGCCGGTGTTGGCGGGCGTGCTGGACGTCGCGCTGCCCGACGCCGGTTTCTACCTCTGGGCGAGCATCCCCGGCCAACCCGGCGACGACGTCGATTTCACGCTGCAACTGCTCGCTCAATACAATGTGGCGGTGTTGCCGGGCAGCCTGCTGGCCCGCGACGCGCACCAGCACAACCCCGGCCGCGGGCGCATCCGCCTGGCCCTGGTGGCCGGCACCGACGAGTGCCTGGAAGCCGCCCACCGCATTGCCGCTTTCACCCGTCAGTACGTCCCGGCCGCCGTTGCCGCATCCGTCCTGATCCCTACACCCCGACCCACCTGAGCCGACGCCCATGACTGCCGCTGAGCAAACCCAACAAGCCACCATCGACCAAGCCTGGGAAGACCGCGCCAGCCTGGGCCCCACGGTCGACGCACCGGCGGTACGCGCCGCGGTCGAAGCCGCCATCGCCGACTTGAACGCCGGCCGCCGCCGGGTCGCCGAGCGCCAGGGCGTGGGCCAGTGGACGGTCAACCAGTGGCTCAAGAAAGCCGTGTTGCTGAGCTTCCGGCTCAACGACAACCAGGCCATGCACGCCGGCGAACTGGCCTTCTTCGACAAGGTGCAGACCAAGTTCTCGCACATGGACGAAGCCGCGATGCGGGCCAGTGGCGTGCGCGTGGTGCCGCCCGCGGTGGCGCGGCGCGGCAGCTTCCTGGGCAAGGGCGTGATCCTGATGCCCAGCTACGTCAACATCGGCGCCTACGTCGATGAAGGCACGATGGTCGACACCTGGGCCACTGTCGGCTCATGTGCGCAGATCGGTAAAAACGTGCACTTGTCGGGTGGCGTCGGCATCGGCGGCGTGTTGGAGCCGCTGCAGGCCAACCCCACCATCATCGAGGACAACTGCTTCATCGGCGCCCGCTCCGAGGTGGTTGAAGGCGTGATCGTCGAAGAGAACTCGGTGCTGGGCATGGGCGTCTACCTGGGCCAGAGCACGCCGATCTTCAACCGCGAGACCGGCGAGATCAGCTACGGCCGGGTGCCTAGCGGCTCGGTCGTGGTCAGCGGCAACCTGCCCAAGACAACAGCCAATGGCCAGGCTTACAGCATGTACGCGGCGATCATCGTCAAGCGCGTGGATGCACAGACGCGCAGCAAGACCAGCATCAACGACCTGCTCCGCCCGTGATCATGGCAAGAGCAGCTCGTCGACCGTCGAAGCCGAGCGGGCCGAGCGCCGGGCCACCATCGGCCAGAGGCCAATGGTCCTCGGCAGGCACGGGCAGTCCGCAGGGACTGCCCGAGTCCGGCCTCAGTTCGCCAAGCCGGCCCGCATTCCCTCGGGGGATCGGCCGACGTACCCGTCGGACGAGGGGCTGACATGTCAGGCAGGATGGAGCGCGTGATGAGGCTGATGGCCGAGCGCCAGGCTTCGGACGTGTTCCTGTCGGCCAACATGCCGATCCTGATCAAGATCCACGGCCAGATGCTGCAGCTGAGCGACCAAGTGCTGACGCCCCAGCAGCCACGCCAGTTGCTGGCCGAGGTGCTGAGCCCGCAGCAACTGGAAGAACTCGACGAGACCGGTGAGCTGAACCTGGCGGTGGCTATCCAGCGGGTCGGCAGCTTCCGCATCTCGGCCTTCAAGCAGCGCGGCTCGATCGCCGCCGTGGTGCGCCACATCCCGCACGTGATCCCGGCGCTCGACTCGCTGGGTGTGCCCGACCTGCTGAGCCAACTGGTGATGGAAAAGCGCGGCCTGATCATGATGGTCGGCGCCACCGGCTCGGGCAAGAGCACCACGCTGGCGGCGATGCTGGAGATGCGCAACCGCACGCTGCCCGGGCACATCCTCACGATCGAGGAGCCGATCGAGTTTCTGTTCCAAAGCAAAAAATGCGTGGTCAACCAGCGCGAGGTCGGCCGCGACACCGAGACGCTGCAGATCGCGCTGAAGAACGCGCTGCGCCAGGCACCCGACTGCATCCTGATCGGCGAGATTCGCGACCGCGAGACGATGAGCGCCGCACTCAGCTACGCACTGTCAGGCCACCTGGTGCTGGCCACGCTGCATGCCAACAACAGCCACCACGCGCTGGGCCGCATCCTGTCGTTCTACCCGCCCGAAACCCGGCCGGTGCTGCTGGGCGACCTGGCCGCGGGCCTGCGCGCCATCATCGCCCAGCGCCTGTTGCGCGCCGAGGCCGGTGGCCGCATCGCTGCAGTCGAGATCATGCTGAACAGCAACCTGGTGGCCGAGCTGATCGAGAAGGGCGATTTCCACGGCGTCAGGGAGGCGATGGAAAAGTCGATGGCCGACGGTTCGCGCAGTTTCGAAGATGCCCTGGCCCAGCTGATCACCACCGGCGCGGTCAGTCGCGAAGAAGGCCTGTCCCATGCCGATTCGGTGACCAACTTGCTGTGGCGGCTGCAAAACGACATGAGCCCGGTGTCGCGCCTGGCGCCCAAGCGCGAGGAAAGCGACTTGCCCGAATTCACCGATTTCGTCGTCGAGGTGTTCCCCGCGGGCAATCTGCCGCGGCGGCCACCCGCCGGCAGCTTCCCGGCCGTGCCTGCAACATGACCGACGCACGGCCGCTCGACATCCGTTCGTGCCCGCTGTTGGGGCCAACCCACAGCGCCAAACGGGCGCAATGACCATGAACCCGATGACCCTGAACCCCTTTCCCACACTGCGCCTGCTGGAAGCGCTGATCGCCCGGCCGTCGGTCACGCCCGACGACGCCGGCTGCCAGGCTTTGGTGACCGACCGTCTGAAGCCTTTGGGCTTCGCGTGCGAAACCCTGGTCTGCGGGCCCGACAACTTCCGCGTCACCAACCTGTGGGCGGTGCATCGCGGCAGCCGCCCCGGGCCGACGGTTGTTCTGGCCGGCCACACCGACGTGGTGCCCAGCGGCCCGCTATCAGCCTGGACCAGCGACCCGTTTGTGCCCAGCCACCGCGACGGCCGGCTGTACGGCCGCGGCGCCGCCGACATGAAAACCTCGATCGCCGCGATGACCGTGGCCGCCGAAGAGTTTGTGCAGCAGCAGCCACAGCATGCCGGCAGCCTGGCGCTGCTGTTCACCAGCGACGAAGAAGGGCCGTCGACCGACGGCACGGTGCGGGTGGTGCAAGCGCTGCAGGCCCGTGGCGAACGGCTCGATTGCTGCATCGTCGGCGAACCGACCTCGGTAGCCCGGCTGGGCGACATGATCAAGAACGGCCGCCGCGGCTCGCTGTCGGCCCGGCTCACCGTGGTGGGCATCCAGGGCCACGTGGCCTACCCGCAGCTGGCTCGCAACCCGATCCACCAGCTGGCGCCGGCGCTGGCCGAACTGGCCACCACGGTGTGGGATGGCGGCAACGCGCACTTTCCGCCGACCACCTGGCAGGTCAGCAACCTGCACAGCGGCACCGGCGCGCTCAACGTGATCCCCGGCGAGGTGGTAGTCGACTTCAACTTCCGCTTCTCGACCGAATCGACACCCGAGCAGTTGAAGGCCCGCGTCGCCGAACTGCTGGCGCGGCACGGCATCGAATACCGCCTCAGCTGGGTGCTGGGCGGCTCGCCCTTTCTGACCCAGCCGGGCTCGTTGAGCGCGGCGCTGAGTGCCGCGATCCAGGCCGAGACCGGTGCCACGCCGGTGCTCAGCACCACCGGCGGCACCAGCGATGGCCGCTACATCGCGCCGGTCTGCGCGCAGGTGGTCGAGTTCGGGCCGATCAACGCCACGATCCACAAGGTCGACGAGAACGTGCTGGTGGCCGATATCGAGCCGCTGAAAAACATCTACCGCCGCACTTTAGAAATACTCCTCACATGACCGTCATCGAGCTGATCGAGCGCTCCAGCGCCCGCCTCGCCGAGGCGGGCGTTTCGTTTGGGCAGGGCACCACCAACGCCTTCGACGAAGCCGCCTGGCTGGTGTTGTGGCGCCTGGGCCTGCCGCTCGATGAGCTGGACGAGGTCGCCGAGAGGGCCCTCAGCGCCGCCGAACAGGCCGCCGCCGAGGCGCTGATCGACAAACGCATCACCACCCGCCAGCCCGCTGCCTACCTGACCGGCGAGGCCTGGCTGCAGGGCGTGCCCTTCACGGCGGATGGCCGCGCCATCGTGCCGCGCTCGTTGATTGCCGAGCCGCTGGCCGACGGCACGCTGGACGCCTGGCTGTCACCGCAGACCCGGACGGTGCTCGACCTGTGCACCGGCAACGCCAGCCTGGCGGTGCTGGCCGCGCTGGCCTGGCCCGACGTGACGGTGGACGCCGCCGACCTGAGCGCCGACGCGCTGGCCGTGGCGCGCTTGAACGTCGACCGCCACGGCCTGGCCGACCGCATCACGCTGCACCCCGGCGACAGCCTGGCCGCAGTGGCCGGCCGGCGCTACGACCTGATCCTGTGCAACCCGCCTTACGTCAACGCCGCGTCGATGGCCGCGCTGCCGGCCGAGTTCCGCGCCGAACCGGCGCTGGCCCTCGACGGCAACACCGCCGGTGGCCACGACGGCATGGACTTCATCCGCCGCCTGCTGCGCGACGCGCCCGCCCACCTGACCGACCTCGGTCTGCTGGTGCTGGAGATCGGCCATGAGCGGAGCCACTTTGAACACGCCTTCCCGACCCTCGATGTCGTGTGGCTGCCCACCAGCGCCGGCGACGACCAGGTGTTGCTGGTCGGCCGCGATGCTTTGTCCAACCTGAACCCTTCCCCATGATCCAGATCAAGAGCCTGACGCTGCGCCGCGGCGTCAAGGTCGTGTTGAAAGACGCCACCG
>JAYVDE010000309.1:0-5214 GCA_043749575.1 Burkholderiaceae bacterium
CCGGGTTGCGCAGCCGCTGGCCTACCGCCAGCGGCTGGCCGTTGGCCTGAAAGAAATGGGCCGCCGCCAGCGGGTCGGCGCGCAGCGACGGCGTGCCGGCCAGCAAGGCATGCAGGCGCGGGCTGACCGCAAAGCCCTGCTCGGCCAGCACGATGGCCGGCGCGATCAGCTGGGCCCAGGGCAATTTGCCATGCCTGCGGTGGGCAATTTCCAACAGCATGACCGCCCCGGGCACGCCGACCGCGCGGCCACCGACCACCGCTTTTGCAAACGAGATCGGCTGGCCGTCGGCGCCCAGAAACAGGCGCTCGTCGGCCGCGGCCGGTGCGGTCTCGCGGCCGTCCAGCGCGGTCACCGAGCGGCCGTCCCAGTGCAGCAGGAAGGCGCCGCCACCGATGCCGCTGGACTGCGGCTCGACCAGCGCCAGCACCATTTGCACCGCCACCGCGGCGTCGACGGCCGAACCGCCGGCGCGCAGCACCTGGAAGCCGGCCTCGGTGGCCAGCGGGTTGGCCGAGGCCACGGCAAACCGGCGCACCAACCAGCCGGGTTTTTCGGTGAAGCCAGTCGCCGCTTCGGGCAGCAAGGCCAGCGTGGCCGAGCGGGCGGCTTCATCGCGGTCGACCGGCACCGCGCACGCGGTCAATGCCAGGCTGGCCAGCCAGACCCAGCGTGCAGCGGCCCGGCGCCACCGACTGGCGGCCCCGCACCCGCGGGCGCCACCGGCCTGCTGCGCCACTGGCCGGGCCGCGGTGGCGGAGCCCTCGCTCATCGTTGGCCGCACCGGGCGGGGCGCGCGGTCAAGCCACGGCGGCGGCCAGCGCCTGATCGATATCCCACAGGATGTCGTCGATGTGCTCCAGCCCGACCGACAGCCGCACCATGTCGGGCAGCACGCCGGCGGCGATTTGCTGCTGGTCACTGAGCTGGCGGTGGGTGGTCGATGCCGGATGGATCATCAGCGTGCGGGTGTCGCCGATGTTGGCCAGGTGGCTCATGAAACGCGCCGATTCGATGAACTTGACACCCGCCGCCAGCCCGCTGCCCTGGGGCGATTTGACGCCGAACGCCAGCAGGCCCGACGCGCCCGGCACGCCGGCCACCGACCGCATCTGCCGGCGCAGCAGCGCGTGCTGCGGGTGGTCAGCCAGGCCGGGGTAGTTGACCCAGCTGACGTGGCGGTGCTCGCGCAGGAACTCGGCCACCTTCAAGGCATTGCTGCAATGGCGCTCCATGCGCAGCGGCAGCGTCTCGACACCTTGCAGGATCTGCCAGGCACTCAGCGGGCTGAGCGCCGCGCCGTAGACCCGCAGCGTTTCCATCCGCGCGCGCATCGAGAAGCCGAAGTCGCCAAAGGTTTCGTAGAACTTCACGCCGTGGTAGCCGTCGGACGGCTCGGTCATGCCGGGAAACTTGCCGTTGTCCCAGGGGAAGCGGCCGCCTTCGACCATCACCCCACCCAAGGTGGTGCCGTGGCCAGCCAGGTACTTGGTGGCCGAATGCACCACGATGTCGGCACCATGGGCCAGCGGGTTGCACAAGAAGGGGCTGGGCACGGTGTTGTCGATCACCAGCGGCACGCCATGCGCGTGGGCCACGTCGGCCACCGCGGCGATGTCGAGCAGCACCAGGCTGGGGTTGCCCAGGCTCTCGGCGAACACCGCGCGGGTGTTGGGCCGCATCGCTGCGGCGAAGGACTCGGGGTTTTTTGCGTCGACAAAGCTGGTGGTGATGCCGAACTTGGCCAGGCTGACCGCCAACATCGTCACCGTGCCGCCGTACAACGCGCCGGCCGCCACCACATGGTCGCCGGAGCGCAGCAAGGTCATCAGCGCCATCGCCTCGGCGGCCATGCCGCTGGCCGAAGCCACTGCAGCACGGCCGCCTTCGAGCGCGGCCACGCGCTCTTCCAGCGCCGCCACCGTGGGGTTGCTTAGCCGCGAATAGACATTGCCGAAAGTCTGCAGGTTGAACAACGCGGCGGCGTGCTCGGCCGAGTCGAAGACGAAGCTGGTGGTCTGTTAGATCGGCAGCGCGCGGGCACCGGTCTCGCGGTCGGGGACCTGGCCGGCATGGATGGCCAGGGTTTCGGGCTGGAAGACGTGGTCGGTCATGGCGATGGCGCGCTCAAAGCCCGCGGGTTCAGGCGCGGCGCCGCGCCGAGACCACGCCGGTGTTGACGCCGGCCCAGTGCAAGCCGCCGAACAGCCGCGCGTGTTCGATCTTGACGCAGCGGTTCATCACGCTGTCCAGCCCGGCGGCGCGGGCGGCGGCATCGGCGGCCAGGTTCATCACGCCGAGTTGCTGCCACAGGCACTTGGCGCCGATGCGAATCGCACTGGCGGCAATCGGGCCGACATCCTCGGTTTTGCGGAACACGTCGACCAGGTCGACCGGCTCGACCAGGTCTTCCAGCCGGGCGACACAGGGCATGCCCAACACCTGGCTGCCGGCTTAGCGCGGATTGACCGGCAGGATGCGGTAGCCCTTGCCCTGCAGGTACTTCGCGGCAAAGAAGCTGGGCCGCATCCACTCGGCCGACAAGCCCACCACGGCGATGCTGCGGCAGTCGAGCAGGATGCGGACCAGTTGGAGGGCGTCGTTGTGCACGCGCCATCCTATACGGCCGGGACGGCCCCGCCATCGACAAGCCATTCAAGCCCGGCAAGGCCGCGCCAGCGCCGCCACAGCAGGCCGGTAGCGGCGCACTGCTACACTGAAATCTGTCAGGAGAGAGCTTCATCCGAAGCCGCCGAAGGCGCAAAGGGTTCGCCCCCAAACGCTCAGGCAAAAGGACTGGCAGGCGCCTTGTTTGAAAGCTTGGCGTTCCTCGTCTGGAGAGAGGCGTGCACACCGAATCGGTGGAGCCCGTCCACCGAAGGGGCAAGTGGTGCCGGCATGTCTGGCGCCGCCAATCTCTCAGGTAAAGCGGACAGCGAGGGCATCCCCCCACCTCGGTGGGGTTTGGCACTGCCCTTGAAAGTTGCCCATGTCCGCTGACGCCGCCATCGCCCTGCAACACACGCCGCTGAACGACTTGCACCTCGAGCTGGGGGCCAAGATGGTGGCATTCGCCGGTTACGCCATGCCGGTGCATTACCCCGGTGGCATCCTCGCCGAGCACCGCCACTGCCGCGCCGACGCGGTGCTGTTCGATGTCTCGCACATGGGCCAGATCCGGCTGCACGGCGCCGCTGCTGCAGCCGCGCTCGAATCGCTGGTGCCGCAAGACATCGTCGATTTGGCCGTCGGCAAGCAGCGTTACGCGTTTTTTACCAATGCCGCGGGCGGCCTGCTCGACGACCTGATGGTGACGCGCCGCGCCGACCACCTGCTGCTGGTCGTCAACGCCGGCTGCAAGGCCGCTGACCTGGTGCATCTGGTGACCCACATCGGCCACCGCTGCCAGATCATCAACCTGCCCGAGCAGGCCTTGCTGGCGCTGCAGGGCCCGCGTGCGGTCACCGCGCTGGCGCGCCTGGCGCCCGCTGTCGCCACGCTGGGCTTCATGACTGGCGCTGAATTCACGCTGGCCGGCGCCGCTTGTTTTGTCACCCGTTCGGGCTACACCGGCGAAGACGGCTTCGAGATCTCGGTGAGCGCCAGACACGCCGTAGCGCTGGCCCGCGCGCTGCTGGCCCAACCCGAAGTCAAGCCCGCCGGCCTGGGCGCACGCGACACGCTGCGGCTGGAGGCCGGCCTGTGCCTCTACGGCCACGACATCAACACGCGCACCACGCCGGTCGAAGCCGGCCTGAGCTGGGCGATCCAGCCGGTGCGGCGCCCCGGCGGCGCACGCGCCGGCCACTACCCCGGCGCGGCGGTGATCGAAGGCCAGCTGGCCAGCGGCCCGTCGATCAAGCGGGTCGGCCTGGTCGGGCTGGAACGGGTGCCGGTGCGGGAAGGCGCGGCCATCGACGACGGCCGGGGCCACCTGCTGGGCCATGTCACCAGCGGCACGCTGAGCCCCACGCTGAACAAACCGGTGGCGATGGCCTACCTGGCCGCCAACCACACCGGACGGCAGCACGAGGTCTATGCCGAGGTGCGCGGCAAGCGCCTGCCGATGCGGGTGAGTGCCATGCCCTTCACGCCGCACCGCTACCAGCGCTGAGCAGCGCGACGGCCGCAGCGCGCCAGCCGGCGCGCTGCCGCGCCATCGCGGCACAGATTACCCAAGCACCGAAACAACCCGTCAACACAAAGGACCCCCCATGACCACCAAATTCACGCCCAACCATGAATGGATAGACACCGCCGACCACGCCGCCGCGGTGGTCGGCATCACCGCGCACGCCCAAGACGCGCTGGGCGATGTGGTCTATGTCGACCTGCCCGAGGTCGGTCGCCACTACGCCCAGGGTGAGGTGGCCGGCGTGGTCGAGTCGGTCAAGGCCGCGGCCGACATCTACATGCCAGTCAGCGGCGAGGTGGTCGAGGTCAACGAGGCGCTGCGCGCCGACCCGGCCCTGGCCAACACCGACCCGACGGGCCAGGGCTGGTTCTTCAAGATCTTGGTCAGCGACGCTCAGCAGTTCGACAGCCTGATGGACACGCCGGGCTACGACGTGCTGCTCAAGTCGCTGTAGGCGAGCCCGGGCTCGCCTCGCCGGGCCCTGCTTCTTGACCCACCCGCACCCGCGACCGCGACCGCGACCGCGACCGCACCCGCACCCGCGACCGCACCCGCACCCGCGACCGCACAAGCCCCCCGCAGAGACACCGCCCCACCATGCTGCAAGCCGCCCACACGCCCCTGTCCGAGCTCGAGAACCCGACCGAGTTTGCCGCCCGCCACCTGGGGCCAGACGCCACCGACGAGGCGCACATGCTGGCGGTCATCGCTGCCGACAGCCCTCACTTCACGCGGCGGGCCTTGATCGAGGCGATCGTGCCGCCCGGCATCCTGCGCGGCCAGGCCATGCGCCTGCCCGCGCCGATCAGTGAAGCCCAAGCACTGGCCGAACTGCGGTCCATCGCAGCGCACAACCAGGTGCTCAAGAGCTTCATCGGCCAGGGTTACCACGCCACGCACACGCCCGGCGTCATCTTGCGCAACGTGCTGGAGAACCCGGCCTGGTACACCGCCTACACGCCCTACCAGGCCGAGATTTCTCAGGGTCGGATGGCGGCGCTGATCAACTTCCAGACCATGGTCTGCGACCTGACCGGCATGGCCATCGCCAACGCCAGCATGCTCGACGAGGCCACCGC
>JAYVDE010000310.1:0-5199 GCA_043749575.1 Burkholderiaceae bacterium
CATGAGCAACGCGAGGCCGACGAGGCCGCCGCGCGCGGGATGCTGGCCGAGGCCGGCGACGATGCCGAGATCGCCGAGATGGCCCGCGAGGAGATCAGCGCCGCACAGGCCGACCAGGCGCAAGCGCTCGTCGACATCCAGACCGCGCTGCTGCCGCGCGACCCCGACGACGAGCGCAACGCCTTTGTTGAGATCCGCGCCGGCGCCGGTGGTGACGAGTCGGCCTTGTTTGTCGGCGATTTGCTGCGCATGTATCTGCGCTTCTTCGAGCGCCGGGGCTGGCGCACCGAGATCATGAGCGAGTCGGCCTCGGACCTGGGCGGCTACAAGGAGGTGGTGCTGCGGGTCGAGGGCGCAGAGGTCTACGGCGCGCTCAAGTTCGAGTCGGGTGGCCACCGGGTGCAGCGGGTGCCGGCCACCGAATCCCAGGGCCGCATCCACACCAGCGCAGCCACCGTGGTGGTGATGCCCGAGCCCGACGCGGCCACCGAGGTCACCCTCAACCCGGCCGACCTGCGGATCGACACCTTCCGCGCCAGCGGCGCGGGCGGCCAGCACATCAACAAGACCGATTCGGCGATCCGCATCACCCACTTGCCGACCGGCCTGGTGGCCGAGTGCCAGGACGACCGCTCGCAGCACCGCAACACGGCCAAGGCGATGGCGGTGCTGCAAGCCCGGCTGCGCGACAAGGAGCGCAGCGCACGCGACGCCCAAGAGGCCGCCACCCGCAAGAGCCTGGTCGGCAGCGGCGACCGCTCGGACCGCATCCGCACCTACAACTTTCCGCAGGGTCGGTTCAGTGACCACCGCATCAACCTGACGCTCTACAAGCTGGGCGCGATCATGGAAGGTGACCTGGGCGACGTGGTGGCCGCGCTGCAGGCTGCGCAGGCCCAAGACCAGCTGGCCGCGCTGGAGGGCAGCGCGTGAGCCCGCCGGGCTGCTCCCGAGCGCGAATTCCGGCGTGCCTTGCGCAAAGGACAGTCCCGTGAGCCTGCCGGCCCAGAGCTCAACCGAGGCCTGCGTTGCCGCAAAACAGCCCGGCGCTGCAGCAGCACCGCTGACGGTCGCGCAGGCCCTGAGCCAGGCACTGTCCGCCGGGCTGGACCGGCTGGACGCACAACTGTTGCTCAGCCACCACTTGCAGCAGCCGCGCACCTGGCTGATCGCGCATGACGATGCGGCCCTGACAAGTGCTGTGGCCCAGGACTTTGCCGCGGGCTGCCAGCGGCGCGCGGAGGGCGAGCCGCTGGCCTACCTGCTGGGCGAGCAAGAGTTCCACGGCCTGCGCTTGCGGGTCAGCCGGGACGTGCTGGTGCCCCGGCCCGACACCGAAACCCTGGTCGATTGGGCACTTGACCTGCTGCCCGGCCTGCGCGCCGCCGCCCCCCGGGTGCTCGACCTGGGCACCGGCAGTGGCGCCATCGCGCTGGCCGTGGCCCACCGCCACCCGGCCGCCCGGGTGACAGCCACTGACCTCAGCCCGGCCGCCCTGCAAGTGGCCCGCAGCAATGCCGACCTGCTCGGCCTGGCGCTGGACTGGGCCTGCGGCGCCTGGTGGCAGGCGCTGCCAGCCGCAGCCCGGTTCGACCTGGTGCTGGCCAACCCGCCCTACATCGCCGGTGACGACCCCCACCTGCCCGCATTGCGGCATGAGCCCTTGCTGGCCCTGAGCCCGGGCGGCGATGGCCTGTCCGCACTGCAGCAGATCATTGCCGGCGCGCCAGCCCATCTCACCGCCGGTGGCTGGTTGCTGATGGAGCACGGCTGGGACCAGGCCGCTCCGGTGGCTGCGGCCCTGAGGCGGGCAGGATTCACCCAAGTGACTTGCCGCCAGGACCTCGCGGGCCGGTCGCGCTGCAGCGGCGGGCAGCGCGCCACGCAGCCGTGATCCGAGGCTCAGCCCGAGTGAAAGCGCGGCAATCCTCGACACAAGCCACCTTTGCTCACTCAATTCGAGGCACACAGCGCCAAACTTGCGGCGTAGGATGAATCTGTAGCCTCCTGATCTCAGGGCGTTGCGCCAAACCTGGGGAGTGAGCAGCATGCGCAAGATCCTTTCAAGTGCCTGTGCCGTCCTGGCCTTGCTGGCTGCAAGTGCATCGGCACAAAACGCCGGCCTGACTGCACCGTCCAATGCGCTGGGCGGCGCGTTCTGGCAAACCCGGGTGGAGCGCGACAGCCTCTCGCTGACCCCCGTGCCGGGCACGCTGGCGCTGAACCTGCCGGCCGTGCAATCGCTGCGCTTGTTGGGCGACTACCAGTTCAGCAGCCTGCGCCTGGGCAACACCGGCGGGCTGCGCCTGACCGGCGGTGTGCTGATCAACCTGCGCACGGTTTCGGGTGCCACGCCCACCAGTGCCACGCCCATCGACAGCAGCAGCGCCCTGCCCTACGCCGGCGTGGGCTATGCCAGCGCCAGCGCCCGCGGCGAGTGGGGCTTCAGCGCCGATCTGGGTCTGGCCGCGCAAGGCTTGTCCTCGTTGCGGCTCGACCGCTTGTTCAATGGCGCCGGTGGCGTCGGCCTGGACACCGGCTTCAGGCTGCAGCCGATGATCCGCCTGGGCATGAGCGTCGCTTTCTGAGTCGTTTGCCAATTGCTCCCCAGCACCGCCTGGGGCCAAAGACAACACGCCCTGCCCGACAGGGCGTGTTGCCGTATAAAGTGCGGTTTTCTGACAAACAGGCTGGATGAGAACCATGAGTGACGCACAACAACGTATCGACAGCATCGTGAAGGGCGGCCATGTTGTGCTGTTCATGAAGGGCACGGCGCAATTTCCACAGTGCGGCTTCTCGGGTCGGGCCATCCAGGTGCTCAAGGCTTGCGGCGTGACCGAGATCAAGACCGTCAACGTGCTTGAAGACGACGGCATCCGCCAGGGCATCAAGGACTACGCCAACTGGCCGACCATCCCGCAGCTCTACGTCGACGGCGAGTTTGTCGGCGGCTCGGACATCATGATGGAGATGTACGAGTCGGGCGAGCTGCAGCAACTGATCACCAAGTGACAGCGGCGGCCGCGGGGCTAGCGCCGGGCCACAGCCAGCCGGTCCGCGGCCCTTCGGTGGGCTGGCCGCAGCGCCTGGCGACCGAGCGGCTGACATGAGCGCGCGGCGGCTGGTGGTTGGCATCACCGGCGCCAGCGGCGCGGTCTACGGCGTGCGGCTGCTGCAGCGGGCGCGGCTGCTGGGCCTGGAAACCCACCTGGTCGTCACGCCCGCCGGCGTGCTCAGTGCCCACCACGAACTGGATCTGGACCGCAGCGCACTGAACGCGCTGGCCGACCACGCCTACGCGCCGGCCGACATCGGCGCCTGTGTGGCCAGCGGCAGTTTCGAGACCGCGGCGATGGTGGTGGCGCCTTGCTCGATGAAGACGCTGGCCGCCGTGGCCCACGGCTTCGGCGACAACTTGCTGACCCGTGCCGCCGACGTGACGCTCAAGGAGCGCCGGCCGCTGGTGCTGATGGTGCGCGAGACACCGTTCAACTTGGCGCATTTGCGCAACATGACCGCCGTCACCGAGATGGGCGGCATCGTCTTCCCGCCGCTGCCGGCGTTCTACAACAAGCCCACCACCATAGCCGAACTGGTCAACGACACGGTCGAGCGGGTGCTGACGTTGGTGGGCGTGCGCGATGCCGCGCCCCAGGCCTGGGGCGGTTTGCGGGCCTGAACCTGCGGGGCCAGCGCCGGGCCGCCCCCAAGCTGGCCCCGCCACCCCCTTGGGGGATCGCTCACCGTAGCCGGTGAGCGAGGGGGTCAAGCCACCCAGCGGGCGCGGTTGGCCAGCACGGCACTGGGGTATTCCGGCTTGCCGCGGCTGCCGTTGTAGCGGCCCAGCGCCAGGAACAGATCACCGCGCTCCAGGTCCAGGTAGTGGCGCAGGATCACGCAGCCGAAGCGCAGGTTGGTCTGCATGTGGAACAGCCGCGCCGGCTCGCCATCGCCGATCAGCCGGGCCCAGAACGGCATCACCTGCATGTAGCCGCGCGCGCCGGCCGAGCTGATCGCGTATTTGCGAAAGCCGCTCTCCACCTGCACCAGCCCCAGCACCAGCGCCGGCTCCAGCCCGGCGCGCCGGCTTTCGTACCAGAGCGTCTCCAGAAACTCCAGCCGGGTGTGGGCCTCGGTCTTGCGGTGTTTCAGCCGCTCGCTCATCGCCGCCTGCCAGCGCAGAAAGTCCAGCCGCGCTGCGGCATCGGCGAACACCAGCTTGGGCGGCGCGGCGCTGGCGATGGCCGCCGACAGCGCGCCGCGCACCGCATCGGCCAGCGGCTCTTCGGCCTGCTTGCCGGCATGGGCGTCGAACGACCCCAAGAGCCCGGTGGCGGCGGTGGCCAAGCCGCCGAGATGGGGCCGGAAACCGGCTAAAAAACGGGTCGAGCGACCCGGCAACAGGCCGGGCAACAAGCCTGTCAAACAGCGGCTCAGCCAGGCCCGCCTGCCAAGGCGGCTCATCCGGCCAGCCGGCCCTTCAGCAGGGCGGCGGCGTCGGCCAGCGGGGCCACGGTGGCGCTGGCTTCGCGACGGCCTTGTAACTCGACCGTGCCGGCCTTCAGGCCGCGGTCGGAGATCACCACCCGCTGCGGCACGCCGACCAGTTCCCAGTCGGCGAACATCGCGCCGGGGCGCTCGCCACGGTCGTCGAGCATCACGTCGATGCCGGCGCTGTCCAGTTCGTCGTGCAGCGCGTCGGCGGCAGCCTTGACCTCGGGCGAGCGGTCGTAGCCGATCGGGCAGATCACCGCGGCGAAGGGCGCGATCGAGACCGGCCAGACGATGCCGCGCTCGTCGTGGTTCTGCTCGATCGCCGCGCCCAGGATGCGGGTGACGCCGATGCCGTAACAGCCCATCTCCATCAGCTGCGGCTTGCCGTTTTCATTGAGGTAGGTGGCGTTCATCGCCTTGGAATACTTGGTGCCGAGGTAGAACACATGGCCGACCTCGATGCCGCGCTGGATCGCCAGCACGCCGCCGCCGTCGGGCGACGGATCACCTGCCAACACGTTGCGCAGGTCGGCCACCAGATCCGGCTCGGCCAGGTCGCGGCCCCAGTTGACGCCGGTCAGGTGGTAGTCGGCCGCATTGGCGCCGCAGACAAAATCGCTCATCGCGGCCACCGTGCGGTCGGCGATCACCTTGACCGGCTTGCGCAGCCCGACCGGGCCCAGGTAGCCGGGCTTGCAGCCG
>JAYVDE010000311.1:0-5181 GCA_043749575.1 Burkholderiaceae bacterium
TGCGGGTCGAGGCCCTGCACGATCCAGCTGCCACCGGGCACCGCCATCGGCCCGTTGAGCACCTGGCCGCCCGCTGCCTTGATGCGTTCGACCGCCGCATCAATAGCCGGCACGTTGACGTAGTACAGCCAGCAGGGCTGCGGCACCTCGGGCGGCCGGGTCATCATGCCGCCGATGGCTGGGCCGCCCGCGTTGGCGGCAAACAGCTGGTAGGTGCCCATCGCGCCCATCTCGATGGCCTCGTCCTTGACCCAGCCGAACAAGCCGCTGTAAAACGACCAGGCGCTGTCCAAGTCGTTGGCGTACAGCTCGTGCCAGCCTATCGTGCCGGGCGTGCCGCTGGCTGGCGGCGGCGGTGCCTGGCTCGACTGGCCCTTGAAGAGGCAGAAAACCGCCCCCTGCGGGTCGGCCACCATCGCAAAACGGCCGACATTGGGGATGTCGTCGGGCGGCCGCTTCACCGCCCCACCGGCCTGCTGCAGCCGGGCTGCCTGGGCATCGACATCGGCCGCCGCGATGTAGCCGATCCAGCCCGGCCGGGCGCCGGTGGCCAGGGCATCGGCCGGCAAGGCCATCAGGCCGCCGATTTGACCTTCACCGGCCGACAACAAGGTGTAGTTCATGCCGGGCATGCCCGCGTCGGCGGCTTGCCAACCGACCACCTGCTGGTAGAAAGCAGTGGCCGCGGGTGCATCGGTGGTCATCAGTTCGTACCAGACGAACGGGCTGGTGGGCAGGGACATGGGGGCTCTCCGTTGGATGGAACATGGGACGCGAGGCCCGACGATAGCCCGAGCCGCCTGCCGCTCGCAAGGCCAGGCCGCTGGCCGCCCACCGCGAAAGCCACTTGGGTCGCCAGCCAGACCAAGATCAAGCTCGGCACACCGCCGGCGCCGCCGCAGCGGGGCTACCGTGCTTCGCCACAATGGCAGGGCCACCGCCGGTGGCCATACCGCTACCCCCTCACTTTGGAGTACCCGATGAACGCCCCATCCGTGATAAGCGCCTGGCACCAGGTGGTGAGCTCGCGCGACCCGGCCGCGCTGTCGCGCCTGCTGGCCGACGAGGTGGTCTTCCATTCCCCCGTGGTGCACACGCCGCAGCGCGGCAAGGCCATCACCTTCCAATACCTGATGGGCGCGCTGCAGGTGCTCAACAACACCAGCTTTCGCTACGAGCGCGAGATCGTCGGCGAGCACGATGCGGTGTTGGAATTTTCGAGCGAGGTCGATGGCATCCAGATCAACGGCGTCGACCTGATCCGCTGGAACGAGGCTGGTCAGATCGTCGATTTCAAGGTCATGGTGCGGCCGCTTAAGGCCGTCAACATGCTGCACCAGAAGATGGCCGCGATGCTCGAACAGCTCAAGCAGGGTCAACAGCGGCAGCCGCTGTAGCCCTGGCGCGGTGCAGCGCAGGACGTGCTGCACCGCCGCCAGGGCCTGCGTCGCACCGCCGCGCCGAGGCCGAGCCCGCGCAGCGCCTGGCCAGCGCGGTCAGGGCACGACGGCCAGGAACACGAAGACCGCGAACAGCACCAGGTGCACGGCGCCCTGCAGCACGGTGGCGAGGCCGCTGCCCAGCGTGAGGGTGCCGACCACCAGGGTCAGCGCCAGCAGCACGATCTCCTTGGGCGCCAGGCCCAGCACCAGCGGGTGCGGGAACCACAGGCTCAGCACCGCCACCGCGGGGATCGTCAACCCGATGCTGGCCAGCGCCGAGCCCAAGGCCAGGTTCAGGCTGGTCTGCAGCCGGTTGTGCGACGCCGCGCGCACCGCCGCCAGCGTCTCGGGCGCCAACACCAGCATCGCGATGACCACGCCCACCACCGACGCCGGTGCGCCGGCACGCGCGACCATCCCCTCGATCGTCGGCGCCAGCGTCTTGGCCAGCCCCACCACCGCCACCAAGCACAGCATCAGCAGGCCCAGGCTGACCCAGGCCACCGCGGTGGACGGCGGTTCGGCATGGCTGTCCTGGTCGCCGTCGACGATCTCGGGCAGAAAGTAGTCGCGGTGGCGCACCGTCTGCACAAAGACAAACGCGCCGTACAGCGCCAGCGACACCACGCCGACAAAGGCCAGTTGCGCGCCCGAGAACGTGGGCCCGGCGGTGCTGGTGGTGAAGGTTGGCAGCACCAGGGTGAGCGTGGCCAGCGCCGCCAGCACCGCCAGCGTGGGGCTGGTGCCCTCGACCCGAAAAGCCAGCACGCGGTGGCGCAGGCCGCCCACCAGCACGCACAAGCCGACCACGCCGTTGCAGACGATCATGATCGCGGCGAACACGGTGTCGCGGGCCAGCGCTGTAGCGGTGGCGCCGCCGGCCAGCATCAGCGCGACGATCAAGGCCACCTCGATCACCGTGACCGCCACCGCCAGCATCAGCGTGCCGAAGGGCTCGCCCACTTTGTGCGCGACGACCTCGGCATGGTGCACCGCCGCCATCACCGCAGCCACCAGGCAAGCACCGATGCCGGTCTCTGCCAGAGCGCTGGGATCGCCGCCGAAAAACACGAGCAGCACCACCAGCGACAGCGCTGGCAACAGCAGGCTCCAGAGCGGCAAGGCACTTGGCAGGCGTTGGATCATGGCAAAGCATAGACGACCGCCCTGGCCGCAGCGGGCCGGCAACGCCGCCTCGTCGAGGGTCAACGGCCGCGCAGGAGCCATCGGCTAAGCTCGCGCCCTGATCAACACCGCCCAGCGCCTTGGGGCCCGTGCCCTGCCGAACAGGCCAAATTGGCCAGATAGGCTAGATAGGCCCTGCTGAATGCGCCCTGCCTGCACCGAACCCCAGACCCCATCGGCCTCACCGGCCACACGCAGGCCGAGCCGGCTCGGCTGGCTGGCCGCCGTGGCCTGGCTGGTGGCGGCTGCCGGCACCGCCCAGGCAGCCGGGCCGGCGGGCCCGACCGGTGTGCCGGGCGATGGGTCGGGCGACTGCGGCATGCAGTGGCGGGTGACCGCAATGTTGGACACCTTGCCACGCCAGCTGCTGGTGAGCATCGCCTTCGACGCCGGGGGCCGCAGCAGCACCCACTTGCGGCTGGCTGGCGGCTGGGCAGGGCTGACCGAAGTACCCGAAGTAGCCGGATTACCCGACGTGGCCGTAGGGGCGGGCAGCGCCACTGCCATCGCCGAGCCCCGGCTGCTGCCGGTGCCTGGCGCGCCCACGCTGCGGCGCGTTCAACACGGCCCGGCTGAGCGGGTGCGGCTGCAGTGGCGCCTGCTGCCCGCCGCCGACGGCACGCCGACCAGCGGCATGCGCCTGGCCGCCAACTGGCTGGCGTTCAGCGGGCAAGGCGTGCTGCCGATGCCGCTGGAGACCGACGAGCGCACACCGCCCACCGCCTGCATCACACTGGCCGGGCTGGCCCCGGGTGGCCGCTGGGTCAGCAGCCACGGCGCGGTCGATTCACCCGAGGCCCGGTGGCGGCTGGCCGCGGGTGCTGCGCCGCTGGCGGTTCAGGTGCAACAAGCCCTCTTCGCCGGCGGTGCCTTGTTGACCCATGCCACCCAGGCCGACGGCCTGGCGCTGACCGTGGCCCTGCCGCAAGACGGGCCTTGGCGCTTCAACGCCGAAGCGCTGCACCAGGCTGCCGCCCGGGCCATCACCGCCCAGCGCCGGTATTGGGGCGACAGCCGGGGCGACAGTCGGGGCGACAGCGGGAGCAGCAGCGGCGGTGGCAGCGGCGGCGGCAGCGCGCCGCCCTGGCTGCTGTTGCTGATGCCCGCCGCTGCCGACCAGACCGGCGGCACCGCCTGGCACCGGGCACTGGCGCTGCAGGCCACCGCCGAACTGGACGTGCCCGGTGCCGGTTTCGACCTGCTGCTGACGCAAGCGCTGACCCGCGCCTGGGTGGCCGAGCGGTTCGGCCCGCTGGCCCATGCCGGCCGCGGCGACGAAGGCCTGCGCGCCTGGTTCAGCGAAGGTGTCGCCGACTTCCTGGCCCACCGTGCGCTGCTACGCCAGGGCCTGTGGACGGCCGCCGACTATGCCGCCACGCTCAACCGCAGGATAGCCGCCTACCCGCAGGCCAGCGGGCCCGGCGCGGCGCCGTCGGCCGACCCGCTGGCCTTGCCCGCGCTGCAGGGCGAGTGGTTGGCGCTGCGCTGGCATGCCGCGCTGCTGGCCGCCGGCCGGCCCGGGCTGGAAGCCCAGCTGCAGCGGCTGCTGGTGCCGGCAGCGCAGGCGCGGCGCGAGGGCCCGATCAGCGCGCCGCTGGCCACCCACCGCCTGCTGGCCGCCCTGCGCCCGGTGCTGGGCGATACCGCGCTGGCCGACCTCAAACGCCATGTCGAACAAGGCGAGCGGATCGAGTTCGGGCCGGCCCTGCTAGGGCCTTGCTTCGTCGGCCAGCCGCAGGCGGTGGGCCGCTGGCAGCTGGGCTTCGACCCCGCGTCGCTGAAGGCCGGCGTGCTGCAGGGCGTCGAGCCCGGCAGCGCCGCAGAGGCCGCCGGCCTGCGCAACGGCCTGCTGCTGCGCGGCCACACGCTGGCACCGGGCGACGCCAGCCAGGCGGTGTGGCTGCGGCTGCAAGACGGCAGCGGGCCCGTGGTCGACGTGCGCTACCTGCCCGCCGCCCCGCCGCTGCGCGACCTACCCCGCTACGAGAGCGTGCCGCAAGCCCTGCAGCGCCCCGACTGCCAGGCCTGGCTGGGCCCGGCGGCGCAGGCCGCTCAAGCCACCCAGGGCGCCGCCACGGCCACGACGCGAGGCCCGGGCGGCGTGTCGGGCGCGCCGGGCAGCCCCAGGGCCGATGCACCGGCACGCGCCGGCGCCAAAGCCAAGCCAAGTTCGAAGCCCAAGGCCGGCAAGCCCAAGGCCACCCCCAAGGCCCCGACGCCGCCCCCAGCCAAACCCAAGCCCAAGGCCACCACGAAGCCCGTGCCGGCCCGGCGCTGATCGGCCCGCCACGCCGCCGCTGCAAGCCCATGCCGACCCGCAACGTCCCCCACTGTTGAAAGAACGCCATGAACCGCACCGCCCTGGTGATCATCGACGTGCAGCGCGCCTTGTTCGAGCCCGAACCCCGGCCGCACGACGCCGATGCGGTGCTGGCGCACATCCGCACACTGGCCATGCGGGCACGCGCGGCCGGCGTGCCGGTGGTGTGGCTGCAGCATGAACGCGCCACCCACGCGCTGGCCCATGGCAGCGCCGGCTGGGCCCTGCCGGCGG
>JAYVDE010000312.1:0-5177 GCA_043749575.1 Burkholderiaceae bacterium
CGCTGTTGACCGCGCTGGTCCACCGCCAGCGCGGTGGCAGCGGGCAGTACGTCAACCTCAGCATGGTCGAGGCCATGCTGCAGCTGACCACGCCGGGCTTGCTGGCCCACCAACTGGCGCCGGACGCAGCGCGGCGGCGTGGCAACCGCCGTGACGGCATGGCGCCGCATGGCCTGTACCCGGCCGCCGGCACCGACCAGTGGCTGGCCGTGACTGTCGACAGCGCGCAGGCCTTCGCCGCGCTGGCCCAGCTGCTGGGCCGTCCCGACTGGGCCGCCGACCCTGCCCTGCGTGGCCTGGCCGGCCGCCAGGCGCGCGAGGACGAGATCGACGCGGCGATCAGCGCCTGGAGCCGCCAGCACAGCCCCGATCAGGCCGCCGCGCGGCTGCAGGCCGCCGGGGTGATCGCGGCGGGGCTGCAGCATGCGCAGCACCTGGCGGCCAATGCCCATCTGGCCAGTGCCGACTTCTTCATCGACCTCGACCGCGCGGTCTCGGGCCCGCAGCGCCAGGGCGGCGTCGCCATCGTGCAGGACGGCCAGCGCCTGGGCGCCCGCCAGCCCGCCCCGCTGCTGGGCGAGCACAGCTGGCCGGTGTTGCAGCGCCATCCCGGGCTGACATCGGCGCAGTTCGACACGCTGGTCCAGCAGGGGGTGATCAGCCTGTCACCCAAGCCCGAGCGCAACCTGGTGTCGGCACCGGCGCAGGCACCGGCACCGGCGCAGGCGCCAGCGCCGGCCGGCAGCGGCACTTAGCCCGGACCCGAACCCGGGCCGCTGAGCGGGCCGGTCGGTGCATCGACATGGCAGGTGCTGCGCTTCAGGCCATCGCGCAGCGCATGCGGGCGCTTGATGGCGCCGCTGCGCTCGTCGAACTCGGCCACCATCAGGTCGAGCGCGCCGCGCTGCTCATGCAGCTCGACCGGCTGCCAGGGCGCGCCCAGCGCGGCCCAGTGGGCGTCGCTGAGCAGCAGTTCGCCGGTCAGGAAGATCTGCCGGCCAGCGCCGTCGGCTTCGAACGACGTCGCCACCGCCTGCCCGCCGTCAGCCGGCCGGCACAGGCCATGCGCCATCGTCGGGTCGAACACCACCAGGTCACCCGGCGCCAACAGCAGGCGCACGCCGGCATGCGGCATCACGAACTCGACATCGGCGACGGCCAGCGCCAGCACCCAGAACAGGCAACGCGACCAATGGCGGGCAACGTCGTTGTGAAAGCCCGCGCCACAGACCCCGAGGTAGTCGATCCGGCTGGCCACGCTGCTGCGGTAGGCTGCGGGCGCGTCGCCCAGCACACCGGTCAGCTGCAAGGCCGCGGCGATGCTGGCGACCAGGTCGGCCACGCGCGGCGCGGCGGCGCTCAGCTCGGCCAGCGTCGTGGTCGCGTAGTCGATGTCCGAAAACGCCTCGATCTTCATCCGCGCAAGCCCCTCGGACGCCAGGCGCGCCAGCGCGTCGGCATCGAAGAATGCCGTGACCACCAAGTGCACCCGGCCATAAGGTGGCCGTGCGTCGGCGGCATGCAAGGCCTCGTCGCTGCGCACTGCAAAGGCCCGGAACGGCTTGGGCACCCGGTGCTGATCGGCGGCGATGATGTGGTGGACGAGGGTCGCGGACATCGGCCGATTGTCGTGACCCGCGCGGCAAGGCCGCAGCCGCCACGGCACCCGCACCTGCACCCGCCACCGCACCGGTCGCCACCACCTGCACTGCCACTGCCGCCGCCGCCACAATCCCGCCATGAACAGACTGCCCACCGAGCTGCACCGGCTGTACGCACCCCCGGCACCCAATGACCCGGCCCCGGCGCCCGAGCAAGCCAGCCTGGTCAATGCCCAGGGCCAGGTGCGAGCGATGGTGCTGGAGCTGGGCCGACCCGCCGATTGGGCACCCCTGGCCAAGGTGTGGCACGGCGTCCAGGCCGAGCTCGACCTGCCGGCCCCGGCCATCGCGGTCTCGGGCGTGGACGGCTATCAACTCTGGTTCTCGCTGGCCGAGCCGCTGCCCGCCGCACAAGCCCTGGCCTTTCTCGAATCGCTGCGCGCGCACTTTCTGGCCGATATCAAGCCCCACCGGATCAGCTTGATGCCAGCGCTGGATGCCGCGTCAGCGCAGTCAGCGCAGTCAGCGCGGCATGCCCGGCCGGTGCCGGCCCAGCAGGCCAGCAGCGGGCGCTGGTCCGCTTTTGTCGCGCCCGACCTCGCGCCGGTGTTCGCCGACGAGCCCTGGCTCGACCTGCCGCCGAACCCCGATGGCCAGGCGGCGTTGCTGTCGCGGCTCAAAAGCATAGTCGCCGCTGACTTTCAGCGGGCGGTCGACACACTCAGGCCCGCGCTGCCCACCGCGAGGGCGGTCGACCCGCCGCAGCTGTCCGCGCCAACCGCGACAGCCGCGACAGCCGCACATGCCGCACATGCCGCGCTAGCCGCACCAGCCGCACCAGCCGCAAGAGCCGACCAGGCGGCTGCGCTGGGCCTGGCAAACACGCCCGCAGCGCCCGCTGGCGCTTGGCGAACACCCCAAGACTTCCTGCTCGACGTCATGAACGACGACCGCGTGGCACTTGGCCAGCGCATCGAAGCGGCCAAGGCGCTCTTGCCCTCCTTCCACGACCCTCGGAACCCTTGAAACGAGCGACGGGCCGACCATCACCGCCGGGTTTCCCGCAACGAGCCGCGCTCGCACTTTTGACTCGTCAGCCGCACGATCTGCCGAACAGGCTTCTTCTCGCGGAAACACACCCGCCGAACCTTGCCCATCATGGCCATGGTGATCACCTCTCCTCCCCTGCTCAAGAAAAAGGCAGGGTAGCTTGAACACCCGGGTCAATTTTCGGCCGGCGTCAAGGGCACCCGCTTTGCACGCGTTGGCGCGCCAGCGGCTGCTTGCTGCGAATGCCACCGCGCCCTTGGCCGGAGTGAACGCGACCCGGCTTCAAAACCTGAACTGAGACCCAACAACAGGAATTTCACCGCCCGTGAGCCTTTTGGCAGCGGCGCGGGGCGTAAGCCTTGGACAACCACGCTCATGCAGCTTGCATGCGCCCGCCAAGGACTTCACCGTGAAAACATTGCCCTGATCTCCGTCGATTTCATTGCGTACCGCGCGAAGTTCGCACCACTGTTCGCTGCCTTGTTCACCGCCAGCTTGATGACGGCCTGCGGCGGTGGCGACGACACCGTGCCTGCACCCATCGGCGTCGCGCCAGCTCCAGTTGCGCCCGCGCCTGTCGTTCCCGTGGCACCCGGCCCCGTGACCCCCGCCGCATTCACACGCACCGGCACTACCGCCACCGGCGCGGCCATTGCGGGTGGGGCCGTCACCGCCAACTGCACCGTGGGCACCGCCAGTGGCAGCTCAGCCGCCGACGGCAGCTTCACGCTGACACTCGACAACGGCCGACTGGATTGCGCTGGTCAAAAACGCGGATGACTTGATCACGGCGACCACCCCGCTGCCCGTGACCGCATCAGAAATCACCGTTCCCGCGGCCATCTTGGCGCTGCCGTTGACCGGCACCCCGATCTACTTGAAGACAGCAGCCGACATTGCTGGCTTTGCAAGATCACACGTCTACGGACGCGGCCTGCGCAGCTACATCCAAACCGCAACCGACCCCTACCCGACCTACACCAACGTCACCGACTGCACGCTCAGCGTCGAGGGAGGAGATCTGGTGCTTTCAGCCAGCGGACAAACCACACGCGTGCCGTACACGCCGCGCCTGAGCTCCAGCTACGCTGGCGTTGCCTGCTACAGCGTCACTGCCAGCGTGCTGCCACGCAACGCTTACGGCAACAGCAGCTACGTCTCTTTCGTTGGCCCATTCAGCGCCACGTTTCAGGCAGACGGCATCACGATCTTCATCGCAAACGGTGTGGTGACCAAACTGATTGCCAATGATGCCGCCACCAGCACGCAGACCACTTGCGGCAGCGAGGCCGGCGGCAAGCTGAACACGGATCGCAGCCTTGACGTTTTGAGCTTGCCCACGGCCTTGGTGGCCGCTTTGAAAACGACCGCCACAGCCAAAGGTAATCCTGATTAGAAACGTGCCTCAGCATGCCTCTTGACCGCTGCTTTTGTGACTGGCCGGCACAGCGTGACCTCGACGATGATTTGGGCGACCAGATCACGCAGGTCGAAGCGGCGATTGAAGCGGTAGGCGAAGGCAGCCAGCTAGTGGCCGGCATATTTCCGCTACTTCAGCGAGTGAAATGCACCAGCGAGGGTCGTCTTCAGGTTGCCGAGAACGGTGTTGACCCACTTGAATTGGGGCAGATCGCGCGGCTTGAGGGAACCGACAACCACCGGAACATGGCAGCAGCCCGCGTCGGCGACTGCTGCAAAGCAGCCCAGGCCATCGCTGGTCAAGAAGGTGCCCGGCACCAAGGCGGCCTTGGCCCACTTGGTGATGGCCTGCGATGTGAAGCCGCTGACCACGCTGAGCTTGAGGTGCAGCGGACGGCCTTTGTCGTTGAGCGAGACGGCGGCCACAAACGGCACCTTGTTCTCGGAGCCACGGCCTACTTTGCCACCCGCGCGCTCACCACCCAGGTAGGCATCGTCAAGCTGGACAGCGCCGCTCAGGCGATGGATTCCATCCTGCTGGGCCATGGCCCAGTTGATCTTGTGGTGCAGCAGCCAAGCGGTGGGGTAGCTCACCCCGATCTGCCGCCTGAGGGCCAAGGCCGACAGCCCGGTCTTGGCCTGACTGATGAAGTACATCGCGAGGAACCAGGTCGTCAACGGCAGCTTGGTGTGCTCCAGCAGGCTGCCCGAGGTCAGCGAAGTTTGATGCCGGCACGCGTTGCACTGGAAACGCTTTCGCGCGCCATGTCCAACGACACAGTGGTCGGCGCCGCTGCATCGCGAGCACCGAAAGCCACCCGGCCAGCGCGAATGCTTGACCGCCTCGGTGCACTGCGCCTGGGTGCCGAAGATGCTGAGGAACTCGGGGATCGACATGCCTTGCTGGAACTGGATCTGGTTGAAGCTCATGGCGCACGCTCTCTGATGCGCAGCCCTCAGATTACGGTGTCACTGACTCATGGCGTGAGCCAAGCTGAGGCAGGTTTCCAATCAGGGCGATTGCATGAAGGAGCCGTCGCTCAATGTGCTAAGAGTCCCAGCAGTTTTTCGAGGTAGGCGGTGCTCCAGCCGGCCCGCTGGCGTTTG
>JAYVDE010000313.1:0-5172 GCA_043749575.1 Burkholderiaceae bacterium
CTCCTCTCTTCTCAGTTTGCTGCCGTTCTTGCTGGCAACCTACTGAGTTGAGCCTTAGCTTCCTGCACGTCTTGTTGACCGTGTAAACTTTTTTTGTCGTCCTGCTTTCTTCGTCTCGTCTGCCGGCCTGCACTTCTGAGCAGCGAAGCCCACGACTGTAGCACGATTCTTTTGGGCTCTGCAAGATGATGGGAGAACACTCTAGACAGACCACAGGCGAGGCCCAGTTCCCTGCGCCGCCGGCCGCTGGGCGCTGCACGCCTCTCATGTTTCCTGGCTGGCTGGCGTGGACTTTTCGCGCACGCTGGCCCAGATGGCGGCGGGGTCGTCACTGGCAAGGGCTGCCAAGCTGGCCCTGGCCAGCCGCCCCGTGTCGGCTCGCAATATGCGCTGCTTGACTGCGGAGATCTGGCTGGGGTGCATAGACAGCGAGCGCAGTCCCATGCCCAACAACAGGTCGGTGAAGGCGGTGTCGCCGGCCATCTCGCCACAGACACTGACGTACTTGCCTGCGGCGTTGGCCGCGACGATTACCCCGGCGATCAGGCGCAAAACGGCTGGATGCCAAGGGTCGTAAAGATGGGCGACCTTTTCATCGGCACGGTCGATGGCCAAGGTGTACTGGATGAGGTCGTTGGTGCCAATCGATACGAAGTCGAAGTGCTGCAGCAGAAAGGGCATGGTCAGGGCCGCTGCGGGCACCTCGATCATCGCGCCGAGTTCGACATGGTTGAACGGCACACCCCGTTCAGTCAGCTGCTGGCGGGCACGGTCTAGCGCATTTCGAGTGGCCAGGATCTCGCTGCGATGCGCCACCATGGGCACCAGGATGCGCACCTTGCCGAAAGCGCTGGCCCGCAAGATGGCACGCAACTGCTGGCGGAACATGTCAGGCTCGGCCAGGCTCCAGCGAATGGCCCGCAGGCCGAGTGACGGGTTGAGTGTGTGTTCGTGGCGAAGTTCGTGCGCTGCCATGCGGTCGAGCGGCTTGTCGGCGCCGATGTCGACCGTGCGGATGGTCACTGGCAGGCCCTTCATCGCCATCACCGCAGCGCGGTAGGCCTCGAACTGCTCGGCCTCGTCGGGCAATGCGCCATTTCGATTCATGAACAGAAACTCGCTGCGGAACAGTCCAACGCCGACCGCGCCGGCCTCCAGCGCGTTCGCCGCGTCGTCAGGCATCTCGATGTTGGCCAGCAGTTCAACGGCCTGGCCGTCCAGCGTGATCGAGGGCATGTGCCGCAGGCGGTTCAGCCGGGCACGCTCCAGTTCGCTCTGGCGCTGGCGAAACCGGTATTCCTCCAGCACGATCGGGGTCGGGTTGACCACCACCACACCGTTGTCGCCGTCGATGATGAGCCAGTCGTCCTGCCGCACCAGCCGGCTGGCTTCGCGGGCACCCACCACGGCGGGAATGTCCATGCTGCGCGCCACGATCGCGGTGTGCGATGTGCGGCCGCCCACATCGGTGACGAAGCCTTTGAACACGCTGCCCTTGAACTGCAGCATGTCGGCGGGCGCAATGTCGCTGGCCACCAGCACCAGCGGGTCTTCGCCACCGAAGTCGTTCGGGCGTGAGCGCTGCGACAGCAAAGGCTCTTCTTTGGCCAGCGCACGCAACAGGCGCTCAGCAACTTGTTCGATGTCGGCCTTGCGTTCTCGCAGGTACTCGTCCTCCATCTCGTCGAACTGGCGGGCCAAAACCTCGGTCTGGGCGGTGACGGCCCATTCGGCGTTGTAGTGCCGCGCTTCTACCCAATGGCGAAGGGCGTCGCTGAGCATCGGATCGTGCAGCAACATCAGGTGCACGTCGAGCAGGGCAGCCAGTTCGGCCGGGACATCTGCCGGCAAGTCGCGCTTGAGCGTGCTGATCTCGGCGGCCACCGTGTCGCGTGCGTGGCGCAGGCGGGCCACTTCGTCCGGCGCGTGAGCGCTGTCGATGAAGTAATGCGCCACGTCCACCCGGCTGGACACCACCAGCACGGCGCGGCCGATGGCCACGCCACGCGACACCGGCAAACCAAACATCTGGATGCTCATGCGGGCACTCTAGCAGCGCAGGCCCCGCTGCGGCGCAGGCTTGTACTAGCGATTGGCGGCCAGGGCCAAGCCTAGCGGCGCATTACCAGCGGCGCATTGCCAGTCGGGCTCAGCCGCGAAGGGCTCGGCCACGCTGGCGGTCGGGTCGACTACCGCCTACCGCCTACTGGCCTTCGCCGAACTTGTCGTTGATCAAGGCGATCAACCGATCCATTGCGGCCTGCTCGTCGGCACCGTCGGTCTCCAGTTCCACCTCGGCGCCCATACCGGCGGCCAGCATCATCACGCCCATGATGCTTTTGGCGTTGATGCGGCGGCCGTTGCGCGACAGGTGAACCTCGCTCTGGAAGCTGCCAGCCAGCTTGGTGAGCTTCGCCGAGGCCCGCGCGTGCAGGCCCAGCTTATTGCTGATGGTGGCGTTCGTTCGAATCATGGTTGACGGGCCGTTGCGCCTGGTTCTGGGGTCGGGATACCGCCACCGACATGACGCCCTGGCTGGCACCGGCCATGGCCAGCGCCACCATGTCGTCCAATGACTTGTCGCGGTAATTAAGGGCGCGCCACAACATCGGCACGTTGACACCGGCGACCAAGCGCACGCCGGGCCGTTCGGCCAACACCCGGGCAATGTTGCACGGCGTGGCGCCGAACACGTCGGTGAGGATGAGTGTCTCGGCGCAAGCCAGGTCGGTCAGCCGTTCGGCGGCCTCGGCCTGGTAGGTTTCGGCGTTGGCGCCGGACGGCACGTCGTAGACCGCGATGGCTTCGGCCGCTTCGGGGTAGGCGTGCATGGCCGCCGCGCGCAGCGCACTGGCCAGCGGAGCGTGGGCAATGATGAAGAGGCCGGTCATGCGTTGAGGCTGAGAGTTGCAAGCATTATCAGTGCGTGACCGTCAAAGGTCTGCCGCTGGCGGTCCACCACCGGCCGCCGACCAACCAGGCGAAGGACGCTGCGCACGCCAGGCCATAGGCGGCGAAAGCCCATTGGTAGGACAGCGCCAAGGCAAAGCCTTGTGCCCGCAAGCCGTCAATGGCCAGGCCGATGCCCCACTGCAAGCTGAACACGCCGGCAAAAATGACCAAGTTGAAGGCCGACAGCGCGCGGCCCGCCAGCGCGGCCGGAAAGGCCTGGCCCACGGCGGGCTGGCTGAGCGAGACCACGCTGGTGAGCACACACCAAGCGGCCCACGACGCCGCGCCGGCCTGGTCCGCACGCCAGACTATCCAGGCCAGGCACAGCACACTGGCGGGCCAGGCGCGCGCAATCAGCCGCTCACCGGCCCAGCCACGTCGAATCAGCCGTGGCATCACCAGGCCCCAGCAGAGAAAGGCCAGCAGCATGGCCAGGTTGACGGCGAACAGGCCTTGGGCGGCCTGTGCCGGACTGGCGCCACCGACCTGGGTCAGCCAGGGCCCGATCCACAGCGACTGCAGGGCGATCATGCCGCCATAGGCAAAAAAGCCCAACGGCGCCACCCGCCAGAACGCCGGGTGCGCAAACACTTGCCGGTAGCCGCCGCCGGCCTGGCCTGGGGCCACGATGGCGGGCACGTCGGCAGGCACCAGCCGCCAGATCAGCAACACGCCGATCAGCAGCAGCACAGCGACCGCGGCAAACAGCCCGCGCCAGCCCGTCAGCGGCAGCAGCCATTGCACCGGCAAGGTGGATGCCAGCATGCCCAGCGAGCCGGTCATCAGCATCCAGGCATTGGCGCGCAACTGCGTCGCAACCGAAAAGAGGTGGCGGTAGCAGGTGAGCGGCGCCATCAGGCAAGCGGCGACGCCGACGCCGATGAACAGCCGCGCGGCCAGCAGTTGCGGCAGCGACCTTGCCATCGCAAACGCAGCGCAGCCAGCCACGGCCACCAGCAGGAACAGGATCAAGACCCGTTTGGCACCCCACCGGTCAAGCGCGCTGCCCAAGGGCAGCTGCATCAGCGCAAATCCCAGGAAATAGGCGCCGCCCAACAGCCCCAGCTGGCCAGCGCCCAGACCCATCTCGGCGCTGAACACCGGCGCCAACGTGGCGGTGACCGCGCGCAGCAGTGCCGAGAGAAAGTAAGCGAATGCAAAGGCGAGGAAGATCGTGGCCGCCCGGGGACGGGTCAGGCGCGCAGCGCGCACCGCCACCGTTGCCACCGCCGCAGGGCTCACCGCACGACCTCGATCGAGTCGAAAAACGGCTGCGCCATGCGCTCGTCGGCCCGCGGCCCGACCACCGTGGCCTGGAACACCCGCAGGCCACGCGCAAAGACCAGCACCTGCTCGCGCACCGCGACACCGTCGGGCAGGCGACCGGTCAACTGCCAGCGCCGGGCGCCCGGATAGGGCGTCATGCCCGGCACCGCCGCCGGCTGTTCGGCATCGATCTGGCCTTGCACATTGGCCAGCGCCGCGGCTCCAAGGGCCTGCAGTGCGGGGTCGACCCGCGCCGGGTCGGCCAGGTCGGCCGAAGCGATGGCGAAGGTATGACCGTCGGCGCTGCAGGCCAGCAAGCGCAGCTCAACCGGCGCACCCGCCAGGGCCACCTGCCGCGCCACGCTGGCAGGCCGGCACGGCAGTGCCACGCCCAGACCCCAGCCGTCGGGGTGCAGCTGCCGCCAATCCAGCGCAGGCGAACAAGCCGCCAACAGCGCGCTGCCGGCCAACAGCGCCGTGACCGCAAGACGGACCGGCTGTGCCACCTGGACGAGATCGAGATCGGCACCCGATCGGCCAGCGGCCCTGGAAACTGAAGTCATGCCGCCATTATCCCGAGACCTTTCGTGCAGGGCTGCCGTGACGCTTGTCACGACCGTGGCTTGGCACCGTTCGCCAGCCGCGGCCACCCGGGCACCCTGCACGCAGGTCATGGCGCAACTTGGCGGCGGCGCATCCGGCCGGCGCTGCGGTGCGTAATCAACCTGATCGGCCAACGCCTGTCGGCGCTGCCGCAAATGCACCTACAGCCGCTTGAATTGGAGTACCCGCCTTGAACCTCGCAGACCGGTTGAACGCGCAAGTCACGCGCACCGCACCCAGCACGGCGGGCGACCCTTCGCCGATGGACGCGCCGTCGATGGCCGAGGTGGTGGCGCGCATCGCGGCCGAGGTGTCAGGGCCGCTGACCGCGGCACTTGACCGCGTGGTGTC
>JAYVDE010000314.1:0-5161 GCA_043749575.1 Burkholderiaceae bacterium
TCTTGGCGTAGGCGCGCTTATTACCAACCACATCGGAGCCCATGGGATTGATGGTGTCTCCTACCTGGTATTTATTGCACCCGCGCTCTTGGCCACCAGCGCATGCTCGCGCAGGCCCGCGCCAAACCAGCCCTGCAGGCCGAACACCAGCACGTAGATCAGGCCCGAGATCACCGGGCTGACCGAGAACGGCAGGTCGATCAGCGTCAGCAGCAGGCTCTTGCCGCGGAACTCGAACTTGGCGATGCACCAGGCCGCCGCCAGGCCGAACACCAGGTTCAGCGGCACGGCGATGGCCGCGGCGGTCAGCGTCAGCTGGATGGCGTCGAGCGCGTCCGAGTCGGTGATCGCCGCCAAGTAAACATCGACGCCTTTCTTGAAGGCCTCGGCAAACACCAGCAGCAGCGGGACAAACAAAAAGCAGCCGAGAAAGGCCAACGCGGTGGCGATCAGCGTCGCCCTGAGCCAAACGGGTTCGGCGGTGGCCTTGCGCAGCGGCCGCGGCGCCCTGGCGGTGCGGGGGGTGCCGGCGGCGGTCGGCAGGGGCAGGGTATGGGTCTGGGTGGTCATGGAGGCTGGGGTGATCAGGGCACTTCAGCGCCCCTGGCGCTGCCGGGTCCAGGCCTGCAAGCCGTTGATCGCCAGCAGCAGCAAGAACGCGGTGACCAGCATCACCACGGCGATGGCGGTGGCGCCGGCGATGTCGTGCTGTTCGAGCTTGGTGATGATCAGCAGCGGCGTGATCTCGCTGACCATCGGCAGGTTGCCGGCGATGAAGATCACGCTGCCGTATTCACCCAGCGCACGGGCGAAAGCCAGCGCGAAACCGGTCAACAAGGCCGGCGCCAAGGCCGGGAAGATGACGTGGCGAAAGGTCAACCAGCGGCCAGCGCCCAGCGTGGCGGCGGCTTCCTCGACGTCCGGCGCCAGGTCTTCCAGCACCGGCTGCAGCGTGCGCACCACAAACGGCAGGCCGATGAAGGTGAGCGCGACCAGCACGCCCAGCGGCGTGAAGCTCACCTTGACCGGCAGCCACTGGCCGATCCAGCCGTTCTGCGCGTACAGCGCGGTCAACGCGATACCCGCCACCGCGGTGGGCAGGGCGAAGGGCAGGTCGACCAGGGCGTCGATGACGCGCCGGCCCGGGAACTCGTAGCGCACCAGCACCCAGGCCACGACCAGGCCGAAGCCGGCGTTGAGCACCGCAGCGGCCAGCGATGCGCCAAAGCTCAGCTTGTAGCTGGCCAGCAAGCGCGGCGAGCTCACCGTCGCCCAGAACGCCGGCCAGGTCATGGTGAAGGTCTTGAGGAAGGCGGCCGACAAGGGGATCAGCACGATGAAGCTCAGGTACAGCAGCGTGAAGCCTAGTGCCAGGTCGAAACCGGGCAGCACGCTGTGTTGTTTGAGCAAGGTGCGGCGAAGCAACATAGTGGCTGGTCTGTGGCGTGTGGTGGGCGGCGTATGGCGTGTGGGCCTGGCGTGTGGCGCGGCTCGCCTACTGCAGCGCGTAGGCCTTGTCGAAGCTGCCGCCGTCGGCAAAGTGGGCCTTTTGCGCCTGGGCCCAGCCACCGAACACCTCGGCGACAGTGAACAGCTTCAGCTGGGGGTACTGCTTGGCGAACTTGGCCGCCGCAGTGGGGTCGACCGGGCGGAAGTGGTGGCGGCCGGCAATGTCCTGGCCTTCGGGGCTGTACAGGTAGGCTAGGTAGGCCTCGGCGACGGCGCGCGTGCCGCGCTTGTCGACCACCTTGTCGACCACGGCGACCGGGGGCTCGGCCAGGATCGACACACTTGGCGCGACGATGTCGAACTTGTCCGCACCCAGCTCTTTCTGCGCCAGCAAGGCCTCGTTCTCCCAGGTCAGCAGCACGTCGCCGATGCCGCGCTCGACAAAGGTGGTGGTGGCGCCGCGCGCGCCGGCATCGAGCACCGGCACGTTGGCCAGCAGCTTGCCGACGAAGGCCTGCGCCCGGGCCTCGGAGCCGTACTTCTTCAGCGCATAAGCCCAGGCCGCCAGGTAGTTCCAGCGGGCACCGCCCGAGGTCTTGGGGTTGGGCGTGACGACCGCGATGCCGGGTTTGACCAGGTCGTCCCAATCTTTGATGGCCTTGGGGTTGCCCTTGCGCACCAAGAACACGATGGTCGAGGTGTAGGGCGCACTGTTGTGCGGCAGGCGCTTTTGCCAGTCGGCGGGCACCAGCTTGGCCTTGGCGGCGAGTTCGTCGATGTCATAGGCCAGCGCCAGCGTCACCACGTCGGCCTGCAAGCCGTCGATCACCGAGCGTGCTTGCTTGCCCGAGCCACCGTGGCTTTGCTTGACGATCACGCGGTCGCCGGTTTTGGCCAGCCAGTGCCGCGCGAAGGCCTTGTTGAAGTCGGCATACAGCTCGCGCGTCGGGTCGTAGGACACGTTGAGCAGGGTGATGTCCTTGGCCAGCGCCGTGAGGCTGGCGGCAGCCAGGGCCAGCGCCAGGGTGGCGTGGCGCAGGATGCGCAAAGGCAAGGTGGGGTTCATGGTGCGGGCGTCCGGCAAGCTGCAATAGCCCCAGATCCTAGGCAGACCGCAGCGCCAGGCCAACGAAGGCTTGTGCGCTAACTCATGCGAAAAACGAGGATGCGCAGCGCTGGGTTGATCACGCGGCTGCTGAGCAGCTCAGCGCCGCAGCGGTGCCGAGCCCGCGGCCAGCCGCATCAGCCCCAGCTTGGGCGACGGCGTGGTGATGCGGGCGTCGAAGGGGTGGCTCAGTGGGCCCACCTGGGCCAGCACGCGGCGCACGTAGTCGCGGGTTTCGGCATAGGGCGGCACGCCGCGGTAGCGGTCGACCGCACCCTCGCCGGCGTTGTAGGCCGCGGCCACCAGCATCACGTCGCCTTCAAAGTAGGCCATCAGCCAGCGCAGGTAGGCCATGCCACCGCGGATGTTCTGCGCTGGGTCCATCAGGTTGCGGACCTTGAAGCGCGCGGCGGTGTCGGGGATCAGCTGCATCAGGCCCTGCGCGTTTTTGGGCGACACCGCATTGGGGTTGAAGCCGCTCTCGGTGTTGATGATGGCCAGCACCAGCTGCGGCGCCAGCTGGTAGTCGGGCGCGATCAGCTTGACAAAATTGACGATGGGCGCCGGTGCATTGGCCGGCAGTGGCGGCAACGGCTGCGGCGGCGTGGCCGCCAGCGGGGCCTTCACCCCCGGCAGCAAGTGCGGCGCCACGGCCGCCAGCACCACCGGCAGCGGGATCGGCGGCGGCTTCAGGCAGGGCGGCGGTTCGCCCAGCGGCGTGCCCATCGAGGCGATCATGCGCTGGGCCTGCGGCATGCCTTGCTCGGCGGCGGCCAGAAACAGGTGCGCGGCCTGGGCGTCGTCGCGCTCGATGCCGCGGCTGTTGGTCAGCATCCAGGCCAAGCTGAACTGGGCCTCGGCGTCGCCATGCCGCGCTGCCTGGCAATACAGCGTGGCCGCACGTGCCGGGTCGCGCGGCAAGCCGTTTTCGCCGTGCTCCAGCGCCTGCGCCTCCTGGCGCCAACGCAGCACTTGCGAGGGCACCACAGTGCCGAGCGGCGCCTTGGGTGCCACCAGCGGTGCGGGCAGCGCGGCCAGGCTCTCGGCGAGTTGGCCATCCAGGGCCATGCTCTGGCCCGCCGCCGCGGCGGCCCAGCCCAGCGCGCAGAGCCACACCCCCGCGCGCCCCAAGGCGTGCAAGCGGATGACGGCAGATCGAGCATGCATGGGCGGCAACCTGGGGCAAACAACGACTGTAGCCCGCAGCCACCTCGGCGGGCCAAGGCTGCACCCCTAACATGAGGGGCCGTAACTTGCCCCGCGTCAGCGCTTGCGCGTCAAAGATCACGGCCCGCCCGAACATCACTTTGAGGAATTCCCATGACCCGCGACACCAGCCATTGGCGCTTCGAAACCAAATCGGTCCATTCGGGCTACAGCCCCGAGCCCACCACCCATGCAGTGGCAGTGCCGATCTACCAGACCGCCGCCTTCAGCTTCGACAGCGCACAACACGGTGCCGATTTGTTCGACCTGAAGGTGGCGGGCAACATCTACAGCCGGATCATGAATCCGACCAACGCGGTGCTCGAAGAACGCGTCGCCGCGCTGGAGGGCGGCATCGCAGCGCTGGCGCTGGCCTCGGGCCAGGCCGCGGTGACCTATGCGATCCAGACCATCGCCGAGATGGGCGACAACATCGTCAGCAGCAGCGCGCTGTACGGCGGCACCTACAACCTGTTTGCCCACACGCTGCCGCAGTACGGCATCAGCACGCGCTTTGCCGACTACCGCGACCCGGCCAGCTTCGAGCCGCTGATCGACGCCAAGACCAAGGCGATCTACGTCGAGAGCCTGGGCAACCCGCAGGGCAACATCACCGACATCGCGGCGATCGCGGCCATCGCCCACCGCCACGGCCTGCCGCTGATCGTCGACAACACCGTGCCCAGCCCCTACCTGTGCCGGCCGATCGAGCATGGCGCCGACATCGTGGTGCACAGCCTGACCAAGTACCTGGGCGGCCACGGCACCAGCATCGGCGGGGCCATCGTCGACAGCGGTAAGTTCCCCTGGGCGAAGTACCCCGAGCGCTTCAAGCGCCTGAACGAGCCTGACGTCAGCTACCACGGCGTGGTCTACACCCAGGCGCTGGGCGCGGCGGCCTACATCGGCCGCGCCCGCGTCGTGCCGCTGCGCAACATGGGCGCGGCGCTGTCGCCGTTCAATGCCTTTTTGATCCTGCAAGGCATCGAAACCCTGGCGCTGCGCATGGACCGCATCTGCGACAACACGCTGGCGGTGGCGCAGTACCTGCAAGCCCATGCCAAAGTGGCCTGGGTCAACTACGCCGGGCTGCCCGAGCACCCCGACCACGGCCTGGTGCAGCGCCAGATGGGCGGCCGCTCGTCGGGCCTGCTGACTTTTGGCGTGAAGTCCGGCGCCGGCGAAGGCCGCGTGGCGGGTGCGCGCTTCCTGGACGCGCTGCAGCTGTTCACCCGGCTGGTCAACATCGGCGATTGCAAGAGCCTGGCCACCCACCCAGCGTCGACCACCCACCGCCAGCTGTCGGCCGATGAGATGGTGAAGTCGGGCGTGACCGAGGACACGGTGCGGCTGTGCGTGGGCATCGAGCACATCGACGACTTGCTGGTTGACTTGGACCAG
>JAYVDE010000315.1:0-5159 GCA_043749575.1 Burkholderiaceae bacterium
CGCGAGTGTGGGCGCCCTGGTTTGGGATGGGCTGCAAGGCGCAAACCACAGCCATAGCCCAGCTATGGCGAGGATTTGCAACGCCGCAGACCGCCCAAACCAGGGCTGACCGCGCCGCGAGGGACTTATTCAGCGTTGCCCTAACCTGCACGAAGGCCGGGTTGCAGTAAGTGATGCGGCTCTGCAGGTCGGTGGTCGACACCAGCGTGGTGGTCGGGTCCAGGCGGCATTCCTGCTGGGTCACCGGAGGTTTGTTGCGCATGCGGATCCTGTCTGAGGGTTGGGCGCAGCGGTTGGGCGCAGCGGTCGGGACGCCTCAGCGCCTTGGCAAACCCGCGGCACGGCGCCGCAGCCGGTATGTTCTTTCTACCGGCCAGATCGTGGGCGTCATGCGTAGGGCGGTCGTCAGGACATCTCGATCAGGCTTGTCGGGAAATCGATTGAAACCGGCCTTCAGCCAGCTCCGCTATCCTCGGCAGCCATGATCAAGCGTTGGTTCCGCCGAGAAGATCCCGCGCGGTTGCGGGTGCTGATGGTTTGCATGGGCAACCTCTGCCGGTCACCGATGGCCGAGGCCGTGTTGCGCGCCAAGCTGTCGCAAGCCGGTCTGGCGCCGGTGGTAGTGGTCGATTCGGCCGGCACCCATGGCTTTCAAAAGGGCTCGCTGCCCGATCCACGCGCGGTGTCCCAGGCCACGAGTCGCGGCTACTCCATGCAGGGCCTGACATCTCGGCCACTGGTGGCCGCCGACTTCAGCCGCTTCGACTTGCTGCTGGCAATGGATCGCGACAACCTGAACACGCTGCGCGAGCGCTGCCCAAAGTCCGAACACGGTCGGCTGCAGCTGCTGTTGGCGTTTGCGCCGGTGCCGTCGGCCGACGAGGTGCCTGACCCGTATTACGGCAGTGTGGCGGGTTTCGAGCATGCGCTCGATCTGATCGAGCCGGCCTGCGATGGCTTGCTGCACGACCTGCGTCGGCGGCTGGCGGCCGCGCCCTGAGCGCGGGCGCAACCGGGTGAAACGGGTCTGCACCCGGATGCCCACGCGAGCCCTGGGCGCTTGGCCAAGACCGATCAAAACAAGCGGCTTCCGCTATACTTGACTACATCAGTCGGGTACCGGTTGACGACCTAGCCGATCCGCCGGGTTGCAGCGCGGTAGCGGCGTTGGCTGACCACGGTCACCGATGCTGAGCCTTCAGGAGATTTTCGATGCGATTGACCACCAAAGGCCGTTTTGCTGTCACGGCGATGATCGATTTGGCACTCCGCTCAAACAACGGGCCGGTGGCTCTGGCCGCCATCAGCGCGCGCCAGCAGATCTCGCTCTCCTATCTAGAGCAGTTGTTTGGCAAGCTGCGCCGCCACGAGCTGGTTGAATCCACCCGCGGCCCGGGTGGCGGTTATTCACTGGGTCGCAAGATTGAGTTGATCACCGTGGCCGACATCATCGTTGCGGTCGACGAGCCGATTGACGCCACCGGCTGCGCCGGCAAGGAAAACTGCATGGGCGACGACGCCGGCCGCTGCATGACACATGACCTGTGGGCCAGTCTGAACCAGAAAATGATCGAGTACCTCGATTCCATCTCGTTGAAGAAACTGGTCGAGGACCAACTGGTCAAAGGGGTGTCGATCGAGGAAACACCGATCAAGCGCGCCATCTCCAGCGTGCCGGTGGTCAAACCGATCAAGATAACCGCGCCGAATTCGGTATTTGCCTTGGGCAATGCCCTGACCAAGTAAAACAGCGCCCCGTCCAAGTAAACCTTGTTGTTTCGACCACCATGACCCCGCACTTTCCCATTTACCTTGATTACGGTGCCACCACGCCAGTTGATCCGCGCGTCGTCGACGCGATGATTCCCTGGCTGCGCGAGCACTTCGGCAACCCCGCATCACGCAGCCACGCCTGGGGCTGGGAAGCCGAGGAGATCGTCGAGAAATCGCGTGCGCAAGTGGCCGCACTGATCAACGCCGACCCGCGCGAGATCGTCTGGACAAGTGGTGCCACTGAGTCGATCAACCTGGCGTTGAAGGGCGCGGCACAGTTTTACAAGTCGCGCGGCAAGCACATCATCACGCTCAAGACCGAGCACAAGGCCACGCTGGACAGCGTGCGCGAGCTGGAGCGTCAGGGCTTCGAGGCCACCTACCTGGACGTGCAGCCCAACGGTCTGGTCGATTTGGATCAGTTCAAATCGGCCCTCAGGCCAGACACCATCCTGGCGTCGGTGTTGCTGGTCAACAACGAGATCGGCGTCATCCAGGATGTCGTGGCCATCGGCAAGCTGTGCCGTGAACGTGGCATCATCTTCCACGTCGACGCCGCCCAGGCCACCGGCAAGATCGCCATCGACATGGCGCAATTGCCGATCGATCTGTTGAGCATATGTGCACACAAGACCTACGGCCCCAAGGGCGTGGGCGCGCTGTACGTGCGGCGCAAGCCGCGCATCCGGCTTGAGGCGCAAACGCACGGCGGCGGCCACGAGCGCGGCATGCGTTCGGGCACGTTGCCCACGCACCAGATCGTCGGCATGGGCGAAGCCTTCCGCATTGCCGGCGAGGAGATGGCCGTCGAGGTTGAGCGCATCCGCATGCTGCACACCAAGCTGGTGAGCGGGTTGACCGACATCGAGCAGGTGTTCATCAACGGCGACATGGCGCAGCGCGTGCCGCACAACCTGAACATCTCGTTCAACTATGTCGAGGGCGAGTCGCTGATCATGGGCGTCAAGGGCCTGGCGGTGTCGTCGGGCTCGGCCTGCACCTCGGCCAGCCTGGAGCCCAGCTACGTGCTGCGTGCCCTGGGCCGCAGCGACGAACTGGCGCACAGCAGCCTGCGCATGACGATCGGCCGCTTCACCACCGAGGCTGAGATCGACTACGCGGTGGCCACCCTGAAGGACCGGGTGGCCAAACTGCGGGAACTCTCGCCGCTGTGGGATATGTACCGCGACGGCATCGACATCAGCAGCATCCAGTGGGCTGCGCACTGAACTTCTCTTTTTGGAGATTGACATGGCATACAGCGACAAGGTCATCGACCACTACGAAAACCCCCGCAACGTCGGCGCGTTCGACAAGGGTGATGACAGCGTGGGCACCGGCACGGTCGGCGCCCCGGCCTGCGGCGACGTGATGAAGCTGCAGATCAAGGTCAACCCGGCCACCGGGCTGATTGAAGACGCCCGTTTCAAGACCTACGGCTGTGGTTCAGCCATCGCCAGCAGCTCGCTGGTGACTGAATGGGTCAAGGGCAAGACGCTCGACCAGGCGCTGCAGATCAAGAACACCAACATCGCCGAAGAATTGGCGTTGCCGCCGGTGAAGATCCACTGCTCGATCTTGGCCGAAGACGCCATCAAGGCAGCGGTCGAGGATTACAAGGCGCGCCACGGCGGAGCGGCCACGGCACAAGCGCCGGCACAAGCGCTGGCACCAGCACAGGCGCAGGCGCACTGACACCATGGCCGTCACCCTGTCTGAAGCCGCGGCGCGGCATGTCTCGCGCTACATCAGCAAGCGCGGCAAGGGCGTGGGCGTTCGCCTGGGCGTCAAGACCACCGGCTGCTCGGGTCTGGCCTACAAGCTGGAGTACGCCGACGACGTGGCAGCCGAGGACGTGGTTTTTGAGGCCCATGGCATCAAGGTGCTGATCGACCCGAAAAGCCTGCCCTACCTTGACGGCACCGAGCTCGACTTCGTGCGCGAAGGCCTCAATGAAGGCTTCAAGTTCTACAACCCGCGCGAGAAAGACCGGTGCGGTTGCGGAGAATCCTTCCGGGTCTGATCAACCCGGCATCCGGCTTGCAGCCAGGCGCGGTGTTGTTCAACCCGCGCCTTTGTTTTGTGCCCTTGGCGATGAACCGACACGCTCACAACCCCGTCTGCCTGGCATGAAGCTCAACGACGACGACTTCACGTTGTTTGGCCTGCCGCAGCGCTTTGCCCTCGACCGCGCCGCGCTCGACGACTGCTGGCGCGCGCTGCAGGCCCGGGTGCACCCGGATCGTTTTGTCGGCGAAGGCGCGCCAGCGCAGCGCATCGCGATGCAGTGGGCGGTGCGTGTCAACGAGGCCTACCAGCGCCTCAAAAGCCCGCTTCAGCGCGGCGCCTACCTGTGCGAATTGCGCGGCGCTGCCATCCAGGCCGAGAACAACACGGCGATGCCGGCCAGCTTCCTGATGCAGCAGATGGCCTGGCGCGAAGCGCTGGACGACGCCGCCGACGCCGCTGCGGTGGTGCGGCTGGACGACGAGGTCGCTGCCGATGAAGCGGCGATGCTGGCCGAATTGGGCCGCAGCCTCGACCAGCTGGGCGATGCACCCGCTGCCGCACAGCAAGTGCGTGCACTGATGTTCGTTGCCCGATTCCGCAGCGACATCGCACGCCGCGTTGAAGCGCTGGACGCCTGATTCCTATTTCTTGGCTGTTGCCAACCGAACAAGATTCCCGACATGGCCTTGCTGCAAATTTCCGAACCCGGCCAGGCGCCTGACCCGCATGCCCGTCGCATCGCCGTGGGCATCGATCTGGGCACCACGCATTCACTGGTGGCCGCGGTGCGCCATGGCGTGGCCGAGTGCCTGCCCGATGACCAGGGCCGGGTAATCTTGCCGTCGGCGGTGCGCTACCTGGACGCCACGCGCCGCCAGATCGGCGCCGAGGCCCTGGCCGCGCAGGCCGACGACCCGGAGAACACGCTGGTCAGCGTCAAGCGTTTGATGGGCCGGCGCCTGGCCGACGTGGCTGGGCGCGAGCGTTTGCCCTACCAGTTTGTCGATCAGCCCGGCATGGTGGCCATCGCCACCCGCGCCGGCCTGAAAACACCGGTGGAGGTGTCGGCCGAGATCCTGGCCACCTTGCGTTTCCGCGCCGAGGACACTTTCAACGACGACTTGTTCGGCGCCGTGATCACCGTGCCGGCCTACTTCGACGATGCGCAGCGCCAGGCCACCAAAGACGCCGCCCAGCTGGCCGGTCTGAACGTGCTGCGCTTGATCAACGAGCCCACGGCCGCTGCGGTGGCCTACGGCCTGGACAACGCTTCCGAAGGTCTCTATGCGGTCTACGACTTCGGCGGCGGCACCTTCGACATCTCGCTGCTGCGCATGACGAAAGGCGTGTTCGAAGTCGTGGCCACGGGGGGCGAT
>JAYVDE010000316.1:0-13272 GCA_043749575.1 Burkholderiaceae bacterium
GGCGATCTGCTGCTCAAGCACATACATCAGGTGCACCGGGTTGGCCGCCACCTCGGCCGAATCGAAGTTGAAGACCTTGGACAAGATCTTGTAGGCGAAACGGGTGGAGATGCCGCTCATGCCCTCGTCGACGCCGGCGTAGTCGCGGTACTCCTGGTAGCTCTTGGCGCGCGGGTCGGTGTCCTTCAGGTTGTCGCCGTCGTAGACCTGCATCTTGGAGTACAGCGACGAGTTCTCAGGCTCCTTCAGACGCGTGAGGATCGCAAACTGGCTCATCATCTTGAGTGTGCCCGGGGCGCACTTGGCCTGGCCCAACGAGCTGCCGCTGATCAGCTTCTCGTAGATCTTGACCTCTTCGCTAACCCTCAGGCAGTACGGCACTTTGACGATGTAGATGCGGTCAAGAAACGCCTCGTTGTTCTTGTTGTTGCGGAAGGTCTTCCACTCGCTCTCGTTGCTGTGCGCCAACACGATGCCGTCGAACGGGATCGCGCCAAAACCTTCCGTGCCCTTGTAGTTGCCCTCCTGGGTGGCCGTCAGCAGCGGATGCAGCACCTTGATCGGGGCCTTGAACATCTCGACGAATTCGAGCAGGCCCTGGTTGGCCAGGCACAGGCCACCCGAGAAGCTGTAGGCGTCGGGGTCGTCCTGCGAATAGGTTTCGAGCTTGCGGATGTCGACCTTGCCGACCAGCGAGCTGATGTCCTGGTTGTTCTCGTCACCCGGCTCGGTCTTGCTGATGCCGACTTGCTTCAGCACGCTGGGGTGGCGCTTCACCACCTTGAACCGGCGGATGTCGCCGCCGTACTCTTCGAGCCGCTTGACCGCCCAGGGCGACAAGATGCGGCTCAGGTAGCGGCGCGGAATGCCGTATTCCTGCTCGAGTATGGGGCCATCTTCGACCGCGTCGAACAAGCCCAGCGGGCTTTCGTTCACGGGCGAGCCCTTGATCGCGTAGAACGGTACGTCCTGCATCAGCGCCTTCAGCCGTTCGGCGATGCTGCTCTTGCCGCCGCCCACCGGACCCAGCAGGTAGAGGATCTGCTTTTTTTCCTCCAGGCCCTGCGCGCCATGGCGGAAGTAGGACACCACTTGCTCGATGGCGTCTTCCATGCCGTAAAACTCGGCAAACGCGGGATAGCGCTTGATCACCTTGTTGGCGAACAGCCGCGACAGGCGCTGGTCGTTGCGGGTGTCCACCATCTGCGGCTCACCGATGGCGCGCAACATGCGCTCGGCGGCGGTGGCATAGGCGATGGGGTTGCGTTTGCACTCGGCGAGGTAGTCTTCGAGCGACATCTCCTCTTCGCGGGTGCGTTCGTAACGGGCGGCGAAGCTGCTGATCACGTCCATGAGGACCTCCTGGGTGGGACACAACGCCGATGCAGGAACCTTCCTGATCGGCGGCGGGGAAGATCTGATGGAGTCCCGGCTTCACTGGCCCAGGCTCCATCAGAGCTTTCCGGTCGTTTTGACGTGGTCTAGCGAATCACAGGCCTCCAGCTTGGTCGATCTGTTGCGGGTTATTTGCCGGAGCAAAGCCCGTTATGCCTCCCAAATCCGACGCTCTTCGGCAAACCTCAGCAAGGCCCGCGCCAGCGCGATAACAGTCTTTCTCCCCTACAACGCGCAGAACTGGCGTTGCGCTGACAAGCATGCACCTGTTTCGAGCCAGCCAGCCCCAGCTGGCTAAGCCCACACGCCTCAAGGTGTCGTAAGGCTGGCGCCTCTGTGACGGATGTTGCGCGTTCGGGGGCTGCGGCGTCCGCCATGCTGCTGGGTCACCCAAGCCTTGCAAGGGCAAGCGGGTTCAATGCCCACTCGGGTGCCAAGCGGCAAGACCATGGAAAAGGCCCCCGCAAGGGGGGCCAAGCTTGCCGCCGCCATAGTGGCCAGCGGTCAATTTCAGAGGCGTCGCGGCGGGCCTACTCGGTGCCGAGGGCCGCGCGCAGTGCGGTAGTGGCGCTGCCGTTCAGCCGGATGGTCCAGCTCGGCTCGGCCGGCACAGTGTCCTCGAAGGCGTACCAGACACCGCCGTTGCGCTCGGCAAACAAGCGCTGGACGTGAACGCGGTCCTCGAAGCGCGCCGGCATCGCTGCAAGCTTCACGTCGCCCCGCGTCTCGACCGTGTGGGTGGTGTCAAGCACAGTGCGGTAGTGGGTGCTGAAACCGCTGCTGACGAGCCGGTTGTTTTGTGTGAACCGCGCCTTGCTGCCCGCCGGCCTGCTGCTGACCGGCCTGGCCCTGGTCGGCCTGCTGGCCAGCCGCCGCCGCGCGCAAGCCTGAACGGCCCAGCCCCGGCGTGCCCACACGTTGGGTGGCCGCGCAGCCGGCGCGTTGGGGTTTTCGGCAGCGGCTTTCAGCGGCGCCCACCACAGGCCCTGGCCGCGCGGCGGCTTCAGCGCTCCTTGACGCCCAGCTTGTCGAGCAGGCCGTTCAGCTCGTCCAGCGAGCCGAAGCTGATCGCCACCTCGCCCTGCTCACCCCGCTGGGTGCTGCGGTGGATGCGGATCTCCACCTGCGCCGTCAAGACGTCGGCCAGCTGCTCCTCCAGCCGGACGATGTCGCGCGACTTGTCCTTCTTGACGCGCAGCAGCGGGGTTTGGCGACCCGAGGTGGGCGAACCCGCCTGGGCCCGGGCCACCAGCTTTTCGGCCTCGCGCACGCTGAGCTTCTTGGCGACGATTTCGGCTGCGCTGGCCACCTGGGCGCCGGCATCCAGCCCCAGCAGCGCGCGGGCGTGGCCCATGTCGAGATCACCGGCCATCAGCATCTGCTGCACCGGCGCGGTGAGGTTGAGCAAGCGCAGCAGGTTGCTGGCCGCGCTGCGCGAGCGGCCCACCGCCTGCGCCGCTTGTTCATGGGTGAGCTTGAACTCGATCACCAGGCGCTGCAGGCCCTGCGCTTCTTCCAGCGGGTTCAAGTCTTCGCGCTGGATGTTCTCGATCAGCGCCATCACCGCGGCGGCTTCGTCGGGCACCACCTTGACCAGCACCGGCACCTCGTCCAGCCCGGCCAGCTTGGCCGCCCGGAAACGCCGCTCGCCGGCGATGATTTCGTACTGGTGCGCGCTGGTGTCCAACGCGCCGGTCGCCGCGAAAAGCCCTTGCGGCTTGGCCTGCCCGGATTGCCGCCCTTGTTCGCCCAAAGGGCGGACGAGGATCGGCTGCATGATGCCCTGGCTCTTGATGCTCTCGGCCAGCTCGTAGAGCGAGCCTTCGTCCATCCGCGTGCGCGGCTGGTACTTGCCGGGCTGCAACTGGCTGAGCTTGAGCGTGGTGGGGCGCGAGGCATCGGCAGGGCCGTTGTCCGCCACCCGGGGGCCGAGCAGCGCTTCGAGGCCGAGGCCGAGGCCCTTGGGTTTCTTGGTGACCATAGGCGCCGATTGTCGATGATCGGGCGGCGGCGCCTGCCGCGGGTTGTCCAGCGTCAGGCCGCGCCGGCGCGCCGCAGCAGGCCGTGCAGCAGCGCCAGCCCTTCGGGCCAGTCGCCCAGGCCGCTGTCGGCGTTCAAGTGGCCGGCCGGGCCGAGGTTGACGGTCTCGCTGCCCCAATCGGCGGCCAGTGCCAGGCTGCGGTCCAGCGGGCTGAACGGATCGTCGGCACTCAACACGGCGGTGCTGGCGAATGGCAGCCGCTGGTGGTGCACCGGCGCCCAGGCCTGCAGCTGGGGTGGCCCCTCGGCACGCCGCAGGTCGGGCGGCGCTACCAGCAAGGCGGCGACCACGCGCGCCGTGTGCCGCGAATGGGCGGCCCAGGCCGTCACCAGGTGGCAGCCCAGGCTGTGGGCCACCAACACCGCTGGTCGTTCGTCGGCGAGCAGGTTTTCTTCGAGCCGGATCATCCAGTCGCCGCGGCGCGGCCACCACCAATCGTCTTGCTGCAAGCGCTCGAAGCCGTGCAGCTGCTCCCAGCGGGTTTGCCAGTGGCCGTCACCCGAGTTTTGCCAGCCTGGCAGCAACAAGACGCGGGGAGATGTCATCGCTTGGCCTTATGCTTGCGGGTTGACCCGCATTGTGACCAACCGGACCGCACCATGAGCTATCGCATATTCGTCGACGGACAAGAGGGCACCACCGGCCTTCGCATCCACGAGATGCTGGCGCGCCGATCCGATGTGGAGGTGCTGCGCATCGCGCCCGATCAGCGCAAAAACGCCGCCGAGCGCGCGCGTTTGCTGAACGCCGCCGACATCGCTTTTCTGTGCCTGCCCGATGACGCCGCGCGCGAAGCGGCGGCGCTGGTCAGCAACCCCAACACCTGCGTCATCGACGCCAGCAGCGCGCACCGCACGCTGCCGGGCTGGGCTTTCGGCCTGCCCGAATTGAGCTCTGGCCAGCGCGACCAGCTGCGCACGGCCAAGCGCATCGCCAACCCGGGCTGCCACGCCAGCGCCTTCATCCTGCTGGTGCGCCCGCTGGTCGACGCCGGCCTGCTGCCGGCCGACACGCTGCTGAGCGCCACGTCGATCACCGGTTACTCGGGTGGCGGCAAGAAGATGATCGAGCAGTACGAGGCCGGCGGCAACCCGGCGTTGCAAGCACCCCGCCCCTATGGCCTGACGCTGGCGCACAAGCACCTGCCCGAGATGGTGGCCCACACCGGCTTGGCGCATGCGCCGGTGTTCATGCCGATGGTGGCCAGCTTCTACAAGGGTTTGGCGGTGAGTGTGCCCTTGCACCTGAGCCAGCTGAAATCCGGCACCACCGGTGCTGCACTGCAGCAATGTCTGGCGGCGCACTACGCTGGCGAGCGCTTCATCCAGGTGATGCCGCTGGGCGGTGACCCGGCGACGCTGGAAACCGGCTTCTTCGACGTGCAGGCCTGCAACGACAGCAACCGCTGCGAGTTGTTCGTCTTCGCCAACGACCGGCAGGTGCTGCTGCTGTCGCGGCTGGACAACCTGGGCAAGGGCGCCAGCGGCGCGGCGGTGCAATCGATGAATGTGCACCTGGGTCTGGACGAAGGCTTGGGGCTCTAAGGCCACGGCTGGGCGGCTGAGCGGCGGGTGCAGCCTGCAGTCGCACGTTCACTTCGCGTCGGGGTCCGGCGTGCGGTAGTGGTAGCGGTAAGCGTCGACAAAACCCAAGCGCCGGTAGATCGCCCGCGCGGGTGCATTGCCAGCGTCCACTTGCAGGTAGGCCACGCGTGCGCCAGCGGCCCGGGCGTGCTTGAGCAGCGCGGCGCACAGCCGGCGCGCCAAACCCTGGCCCCGCACCGCCGGGTGGGTGAACACGTCGTAGAGGCCGACCAGATCACCTTCGGTGGCGGTCTGGCCACAGGCCAGCACGCAGGCATCGCCTGCGCGGCGAAGCACCCAAGCCTGGTAGGGCACGGGCGATGCAGCCAGCCGTTCGGCCTGCGCGGCGCGCTGGCCCCCGGGTGAGCCGCGCAAGCTGCCGACGGCCTCGGCAAACGCGGCATGACCGACACGTTCAAGCTGGCAGTCCGCAGGCAGCGGCTCGGCCTGGGTCGGCCACTGCGTGGCGACCATGACCAAGGTGTCATCGAGGAGGTGGTAACCCAGCTCGGCAAGCGCGGTGTCCAGCCCCTCAGGACGGCTGAATGGCGTGATGCGCACGACCATCGGCAAACCGGCCTCGGCCAGCACCGCCGCGCACAAGGCCAGGCGCTCGGCCAGCGGGAGGCGGCCGTCGGCCACCGCCTGGATGCAGCGGGCGCGCTTGGCCTTGCCCGGCGAGAAACGCAGCAACCAGCCGTCGACCCAGCGCTGTTGCGGCGGCGCGCTGGCGTTGATGCCGGCGTCTTCGACGCGGGACAGCAGCGTGGTGGGCAGGTCGTCAGGATTCAAGGTTTGCTCCGTGAGGGCGCGTCATGCACGAGGCTGGTGGTCGGCGCTGGGACAGACACCGCCAGACCACCAGCCAGGCCGGACTAGGCGCCGAACGTCAGCGTGGCCACCCGCGCCATCAACTCTTGCGCAAAGGCAACATAGGCCTGTGCACCCTTGGACGCCGGGTCGAACACGACACCCGGCTGGCCGTAGCTGGGCGCTTCGGCCAGGCGCACGTTGCGCGGAATCACGGCGCTGAACACCTTTTCGCCGAAATGGCTCTTCAACTGCTCGCTTACCTGCTGCTGCAGCGTGATGCGCGGGTCGAACATCACCCGCAGCAGGCCGATGACCTGCAGGTTGCGGTTCAGGTTGGCATGCACCTGCTTGATGGTGTTGACCAGATCAGACAGGCCTTCCAGTGCGAAGTATTCGCACTGCATCGGCACGATCACGCCGTGGGCGCTGCACAGGCCATTCAGTGTCAACAGGCTCAACGAGGGCGGGCAGTCGACCAACACAAAATCGTAGCCACCTGCGGGGTCGGCCGCTGCGGCAGCCAAGGCGCGGCGAAGGCGTTCATGGCGGTGCGCCAGTGCCACCAGTTCAACCTCGGCGCCGGCCAACTCGCGGTTGGCGCCCAGCACGTCGTAGCCGCCGGCCTCGGACCGCTGCCGCGCCTCGGACACCGCCGCCGATTCCAGCAGCACGTCGTACACCGACAGCGGCATCGCGCGCTTGTCGATGCCCGAGCCCATGGTGGCGTTGCCCTGCGGGTCGAGGTCGACCACCAGCACCCGCTGCCCCGCACGGGCCAGGCCGGCCGCCAAGTTCACGGTGGTGGTCGTCTTGCCGACGCCACCCTTCTGATTTGCAATGCAAAAAACTTTGGCCATGCCCAGAGTATCGCCGCTGACCAAGAGCCCTCCGCGGCCCGCGGCCAGTGGCTGAACGGCAAATCTGGGCCGCCGACGACGGAGTTCAGCCGTTCGCCTGGGGCCGCAGCCAGATCAGGCAACGCTGCGCGTCCAGCCCGGGCACCTGCAGTTGTTCCACGTGAAACACTTGCACGTCACTCGGCAGGGCGGCCATCTCCTCGCCAGGCAGCTTGCCTTTCATCGCCAACCAGACGCCCTGGTCCGCCAAGGCAGCGCGGGACAAGGTGGTGAAGTCGATCAGCGAGGCGAATGCCCGCGAGGTGACGACATCAAATCGGCCCGCCGCACCCGGCAGCGCCTCGACCCGCGCATGCCAGCCTTGCAGGTTGGGAAGCCGCAACTCCGCCGCGACCTGCCGTATGAAGTTGCTCTTCTTGGCCACCGTGTCGACACAACTCACCTGCCAACTGGGTTCCACCAGCGCCAGAACCACGCCGGGCAAGCCTCCTCCACTGCCGACATCCAGCACGCGCAGTGCGCCGCTGCGGGGCAGGCCCGCCACCACCCGCCGCAAAGGGCCCAACACAGCAAGGCAATCGACCAGATGGTGGCTCAACATTTCATCCGGATCGCGTAAAGCTGTCAGGTTGTAAACACGATTCCAACGTTGCAACAACTGCAGGTAGGCCATCAAGTGGTCCAGGGTCGTCGCGGGCAATACCAGTCCCAGGGCATCGGCGGCGGCGGCCAGCCGGTCGCGACGGCGCAAGTCGTCGCGGTCGACGGTCATGGCCGGTCGCCCGGCAAGCGGCTCATCGGCCGGCAGCTTCCGTCAAGCCGCATCTTGCGTCTGCACGGTGGCGAGGCTCACGCCCTCGGCGTCCAGGATTGCCTGCCCGCTGGCTGCAGCATTGCCCGGGGCCACCGCAGGGGCCACCGCAGCCGCCGCCTGGCGGGCGTCGATGAAACCGGCAAATCGGCCTTTTTTCAGGTGCACCAGCAGCAGCGACAGCGCCGCCGGCGTCACGCCTGACATGCGCGAGGCTTGGCCCAGTGTTTCGGGCCGGTGGCGGCCCAGCGTCTGCCGCACCTCGTGGCTCAAGGCCTTCACTTGCTGGTAGTCCAGCTCGGGCGGCAGTTTCAGGTGCTCAAAATGTGCCGCTCGCTCCACCTCGTCGACCTGCTTGACAATGTAGCCGGCGTACTTGGTGGCAATTTCCACCTGCTCAATCACCACGCCGGCCAGACAAGTACCCAGCTCGGCGGCCAATGTTTCACGTGAAACAGCCGCCAACCCGTGCGGCGGTGGTCGGGCGGCTGAAGCCGCCGCTACCGCCGCCACCGCCGCTACCCGGTCGAAGTTGATGCCAGGCCGGCGCAACAGATCAGCCAGGCTGTGCTCGTGCTCGATGGCTTTGCCCAACAGCCGCTCAGCCTCGGCCGCCGGCAGCACCTGCGGGTGCACCCAGGTGCTTTTCAGCTGCTGCTCCAGGCGCGCCACGGCATCGCGCTTGCGGTTGAAAGCCGCCCAGCGGGCGTCGTCGACCAGGCCGATTCGGCGGCCAATCTCCGTCAAGCGGGCATCGGCGTTGTCTTCACGCAATTGCAGGCGGAACTCGGCCCGGCTGGTGAACATGCGGTAGGGCTCGCTCACGCCCTTGGTGATCAGGTCATCGACCAACACGCCCAGGTAGGCCTGGTCGCGGCCCAGCGTCAAAGGGCTGTCGCGGCCCTGGGCCTGCAGCGCGGCATTGGCGCCTGCGAACAGGCCTTGCGCCGCCGCCTCTTCGTAGCCGGTCGTGCCGTTGATCTGGCCGGCGAAAAACAGGCCGGCGATTGACTTGGTTTCGAAACTGGCCTTCAGCTCACGCGGATCGAAGTAGTCGTACTCAATGGCATAACCCGGCCGCAGGATGTGGGCGTTTGCCAGCCCCGGCATCGATTGCACCGCCGCCAGCTGTATGTCGAAGGGCAGCGAAGTCGAGATGCCGTTCGGATAAAACTCGTGCGTGCTCAGGCCCTCGGGTTCCAGAAAGATCTGGTGGCTGTCCTTGTCGGCGAAACGGTTCACCTTGTCTTCGATGCTCGGGCAGTAGCGTGGGCCCACGCCCTCGATCACACCGGTGAACATCGGGCTGCGGTCGAACCCCGAGCGGATGATCTCGTGGGTGCGAGCATTGGTGTGGGTGATCCAGCAAGGCACCTGGCGCGGATGCTGGCTGGCCTGGCCCAAAAAGCTGAACACCGGCACCGGGTCCAGGTCGCCAGGCTGCTCGACCAGCTTCGAAAAGTCGATGGTTCGCCCGTCGATGCGCGGCGGCGTGCCGGTTTTCAGCCGGCCCTGCGGCAACTTCAGCGCTTTCAGCCGCGCCGACAGCGTGACCGCCGGAGGATCACCCGCCCGCCCCGCCGCATGGTGGCTCAATCCCACATGCACCCGACCGTCGAGAAAGGTGCCGGCCGTCAGCACCACCGTCTTGGCGCGAAACTGAATGCCCACCTGGGTGACGGCGCCGACCACGCGGTCAGTGACGCCATCGGATTCCACCAGCAGGTCGTCCACCGCCTGCTGGAACAGCCACAGATTGGGCTGGTTTTCCAGCCGCTGGCGGATCGCCGCCTTGTAGAGTATGCGGTCGGCCTGGGCCCGGGTGGCACGCACCGCCGGGCCCTTGCTGCCGTTGAGGATGCGGAACTGGATGCCGGCCTCGTCGGTGGCCGCGGCCATCGCACCGCCCAGCTCATCCACCTCCTTGACCAAATGGCCCTTGCCGATGCCGCCAATCGAGGGGTTGCAGCTCATCTGGCCTAGGGTCTCGATGTTGTGGGTGAGCAGCAAGGTGGTGCAGCCCATGCGGGCGGCGGCCAGGGCGGCCTCGCAACCGGCATGGCCGCCGCCAACCACGATGACATCAAACGCTTGAGGGTGCAGCACGGGAAGGGGTCGGCGCCGCAGGGCGGCTGGCCGAAGGTCGGTGGGCAAGCGTGTATTGTAAAAACCCAGCGCGCTCGTGCCCGCCCGCGCCGCATTTAGCCTTGCACCCTATGATCCGCCGCCGATGACCGCCGCTGAACATCACCCGCCACGAGACGACCGTGCCATCTGCCGCGCGGGCTGCGCTGCCTGCTGCATTGCACCGTCGATCAGCAGCCCGATCCCCGGCATGCCTCTGGGCAAACCCGCAGGCGTGCCTTGTGTGCAGCTGGACGAGCTCTTGCGCTGCCGCCTGTTTGGCCACGCCAGCCGACCCGCGGTGTGCGGCTCGCTGCAGGCCTCGGTGGCGATGTGCGGCGACAACCCGGCACAGGCGATGTCATGGCTGGCCCGGCTCGAGCGGTTGACCGCACCCGCGCTTGCAGATCAGGCCACCCCGGCGGCGACCAAGCCCGCAGCCGAGGCCCGGCCGGCATAACGGCGATCCCACCAACGGTCGAAGAAGTAGTGCGCCACGGTGTTGCAGACCGGCTCCACCACCGTCACGGCACCGGCGACCGCCAGGCTTCCCGTCAGTGCGTAGGTGACACCGAAGGCGATGCCCAGGTGCATCACACCAAAACTTGCTGACTTGGCCATGGGATTCACATTCAAGAGATCAGGAATGGTCGCAAGTTTGTCAAAAACTATTGAGTTCAGATAATCAATTGGGATCATCACGGCCATAGCCTGAGTAATGCCATGTCTTGTGGCCGAGCCGCTCAGGCAATTTGCTTCTGGCTGTTGCCCGGCCCCATGCAAACGGCCCGGGTAGAACCGGGCCGTTGTATTTGGCGCCGCCCTCAACGGGCCGCCTGCTGCATGTCAAACACTCACCATCCGTTGCGCGGCAGCAAGGTGACGATCTGAGCTTGGGCGATGGCTTGGATGGTGGTTTGCATGGTGTGGCTCCAGGGGTTGAGAGGAAGCGCCTTGGTTTGCGCTTGTGCGTTATTTCACCAGACCATCCCACCATGCGGTACTGTCAGGCCTTACAGGGTCTTTTCACACGACCGACCTTGTGGTAGCAAATCCACAGGATCGGTGCCCCGGCGGCCTGATCAGCTGATCAGGCCCAGGCGCAGCGCCTTCAGCACCGCTTGGTGCTTGCTGGCGCAATTGAGCTTGTGCATCGCGTTGGTGACGTGCAGCACCGCGGTGCGCTCGCTGATGCCCAGGATGGCACCCACTTCCCAGGCGGTCTTGCCTTCCATCGTCCAGCGCAGTGCCTCCAGTTCACGAGGCGTCAGCGAGGGCCGATCCATCAGCACCGGCGCCGGTGACAGCACCCGCAGCGCAGCATCTTGCGCATGCACCGCAAACAGTTGCAGGTCGGCCACCAGGCGGGTGAGCTCGCCGCCGTCGGTCGGCAGCGGCTGGTCGCGCTCGACACCCATGGCGAAGTGCCTGCCCTCGGGCAGGTGCAGCGCCATGGCGATGCCGGTGCGGTAGCCGAAACGCGCCTGCTCTTCCCACAGCTCGCCCAGGCCCTGACTGAGGTAAGTGGCCTGGTCCCAGATGATCGGCACGGTGTGGCGCCGGCAGTGCTGCATCACCGGGTCGCGCCGCATGCTGGGCACGTCGTTGATGGCCTCGGCATAACCGGGCGGCGCGTTGTCGATCGAGACGAACTCAGACCGCCCGACGGTGTGGTCGACCACCGCCATCGCCGACACCGTGTTGAAGCCCAAGGCCTTGGTGAAGCGCACGACTTCACTGCGGAAGTCATCGCGACTGCCGGCTTGCAAGACCGAAGTGAACCCTTGTTGAAGCATGCCAACGGCGCAGCGTCAGACAGCTTCCACCTGCGCGCCCTGAAAGGGTTTACATGTTTTCATTTGATGACAACTGCCGAAAACTACGAACCCTGTCTGTCACTGCCAAAAAGATCATCATGAATTCCATACTCCAGCAATGTCCTCCCTGGACTTTGCGCGCTTGGCCGCCGTTATTGTGGCAGGTTGGAAAACAGATTCCGCAACGCCTGCAACACCTAGCCACGCAAATCACCAACCCCGGCGACGCGATGTTCCGCACGGTCGGCCAGACCTTGTGGGCCTGGCATGGCGACGAGGGCGATGTCGGCATGGCCTGGGATTGGATCCAGCTGACCCGCGGCGTGGTGGCCATGGCCGACCCGATGGCGGTGATCACCAACCTGCGCCTCGTCGGCGACGAGGGCGAGGTGCTCAGCGCGTTTGAATCGGCCCGGCACTTCAACTGGATCGTGCACGGCCTGCCGTGGCAGCACGAGGTCGAACGGGCGTTGGGCACGCCCGGCAGCGGCGGCGCTGCCGCGTTGATGGCCACCGCGCCGCTGGCCGCACTGCCATCGGGCAGCGCCATGGCCGCGCCCGGCAGCTCGCTGACCCAGTGAGCGCCAACTACCGCCAGCGCGCCCGGTCAGCGCAATGCCGCTGCCCGCAGTTGCCGGGCCACGAAGGCCAGGCAGCCCGCGCTGAGCAGCAGCGCCACGCCCAGTGGCGGCAGCAGGTCGGCCGCGCCAAAGGCTTCGCCCTCCAACACCCGCTGCATCAGCGTGATTTGCGCCAGCGCCGGCAGCCACAAATGCCAGGCCTGCTCGCCGCCGGGGTTGAAGGCGGTGAACATCGGCAACAGCGACACCGCCAGCACCACCACCGTGGTGCTGGCCTGCGCCTCCTTGAAGGACTTGCAGCGGATGGCCACCGCCATCAGCAGCGCCGCCAGCAGCGCCGCCAGCGGCAGCAGCAGCGCCAGAAACAACCCGGCCTCGCGCAGCCCGAACTGGAACAGCGCCGACAGGGTTTCGCTGCGCAGCAGCCACTGCCCGGGCAGGAAGCTGAAGCACGAGAGCACCGCCACCAACATGCCCATCACCGCCACCGCGCCCCACTTGCCCAACACGATGGCGCTGCGCGGCAGCGGCGCCATCAGCAGGGGCTCCAGCGAGCCGCGTTCGCGCTCGCCCGCAGTGGTGTCGAGCGCGGCGTGCAGGGCGCCGTACAACACCGCCATCAGCACGAAGAAGGGCACCAGCCGGGTGAACTGCGCCGCCCGCGCCTGCGGCCCGGCCATGTCCTGCTCCTGCACCTGCACCACCTGCAGCAGGGCAGGGCTGACGCCACGCATCACCAGCCGCAGGGTGGCCTGCTCCTGGTTGAAGCCCTGCAGCAGCTGGGCTACGGCGCGGCTGCCGGCCTGCGCCCGGTTGTTGGCGCTCGAGCTCACCAGTGTCAGCGTCGGCGCCAGGCCGTCGGCCAGGTCGCGCTCGAAGTTGTCGGGCACCACCAGCACCGGGTGGCCCAGGCTGCGGCGGGCCAGCGCGGCCTCGTGATCGGCCGGCGCCGGGCGCACGCGCCACGCCTGGCGCTCGATGTGGTTGCGCAGCGTGGGCGCCTGCTCGATGCCGACCACGTAGACCTCGCGCGACTCGGCGCGGGCTTCCAGATCAGCCACCAGCGCTGACAAGGCCACCAGCAGCAGCGGCCCCAGCGCGACCGAGGTCAGCACCACCATCAGCAGCGTGCGGCGGTCGCGCAGTGCGTCCAGCAGCTCCTTGCGGAAAACCTGCCAGGCGGCGCGCAGCGACGCTGCGGCGCCGGCGTCGGCGCGGGCCGGGCCGGGCGGCGGAACCGAACCGGTCGT
>JAYVDE010000317.1:0-5149 GCA_043749575.1 Burkholderiaceae bacterium
GCCGCACCCAGGACACGCCGCGCAGCGAGCGGCTGCAGTTCGTCGAGCTGCTGCGCTCGCGCCGCGAAGCGCTGAACCCCCTGGCCTCCAACGCAGCGCAACCGGCCGACAGCGGCCCCAGCACGGCCACGGCGCTCAGCATCAACGCCCACCAGGTCTGGCGCAACCTGGACAGCGTGCTGCTGCCGACCCGCGGCTGGGTGCTGTCGGTACAGGGCGGCGTCGGTGAATCGACCAGCCACGGTGGCGCCGCCGGGCCGTTCACGCGGCTGTACACCCGCATGACCGGCTACCTGCCGCTGGGCGGACAGTGGTACAGCCAGGCGCGGCTCGAGGTCGGCAGCGTGCTCCACCGCAACGATGTCGAGGTGCCCGATTCACTGGGCTTTCGCGCCGGCGGCGAAGATTCGGTGCGCGGTTACGGCTACCGCGAACTGGCGCCCACCGATGCCAGCGGCGCCACCATCAGCGGCGACGTGCTGCTGACCACCAGCCTGGAGCTGGCGCGGCCGATCATGGCGTCGATGCCAGCGGTGTGGGCTGCGGTGTTCATCGATGCCGGGCGCGCCGCGAAGCGTTGGAACAGCTTCAATCCCGCGCTGGGTTATGGCGTGGGCGTGCGCTGGCGCAGCCCGATCGGGCCGCTGCGGGTCGACCTGGCCTATGGCGAGGAGGTCAAACGATTCAGGCTGCACTTCTCGGTCGGCATCACCTTCTGACCATGAACGAGCCCGCACCGCCCGCGCCACCCCCGGCCGAAGCCCCGGCCGCCCGCCTGCCGACCGCAGCGGCTGTGCGGCCCCGCCGTCGGCCCTGGCGGCTGGCGGCGGCGTTGCTGGCCGGCAGCGTGGCGCTGCTGCTGGCCGCCGGCGGTGGCGTGCTGTGGTGGAGCTGGGTCCACCCCGCCGCCCTGCCCTGGCTGCTGCAGCACGTGCCGGGGCTCAGCGTTCAAGGGGTGCAGGGCACGCTGCAGCAAGGCACGCTGCGGATCGCGTCACTCGACCTGCAACTGCCGGCCAACTTGGGCCGGCTGCGCGCCAGCGGTCTGCGCGTCGATGGCCTGGTGCTGCGTTTGCGGCCGCGCCCCGGCGTGCAGGCCGCGGTGCGCCTGCGGACGCTGCAGATCGACCACCTGCAGTTCGACAGCGGCGCGCCCACGGGCAAGCCGCTGCAAGCACCCAGTGACCTGCGCCTGCCGTTTGACCTGCAGATCGATGCGCTGACTGTCGGCGAACTGCGCCTCGACCAGCAAGCGCCGCTGCGCCAGCTACAAGCCGCGTTGGCGCTGGGCGCCGACGGCGGCCGGCTGCACCGGCTCGACCATGCGTCGGGGGTGTTCGATCTAGGCAGCGCCGACGCGCCCGCACCGCTGCCCTGGCAGGCCGACCTGCAGATCGGCACCGAAGCGCCGCTGCCGCTGCGGGCCACGCTGGCGATGCAGCGCGCGGCCTCCGCCCGCAGCCCGGCCTGGCGCGCCACGCTGACCAGCAGCGGCCCGCTGGCCCGGCTGGACACCACATGGCAACTGGCAGGCCAAGTGCCGGCCGGCGCGGCGGCGCCCACGCTACAGGCACGCGCCACCGTGCTGCCGTTCGAGGCCTGGCCCCTGGCCGACCTGGCCTTGCTGACCGAGGCGCTGGACCTGGCCGCGCTGTCGCCACACTGGCCGCAGACCCGCCTGGCCGGCCGTGCCGACATCGTGACCCGCGGGCTCGACCAGCCGGCCAGCGTCACCGCCCAGCTGAGCAACCACTTGCCCGGCGCCTGGGACCAGGGCCGCGTGCCGCTGCAAACGCTGACGCTGGTGGCCAGCGGCAACCCGAGCCAGACCGACCGGCTGACGCTGGACCGATTCGACCTGCAGTTGGGCACTGCGGCCGGTGAGGCCGGCGCGGCCGGGCGCATCAGTGGCCAGGGCCAGTGGCGCGGCGATGCCCTGTCGCTGGACCTGCGGCTGGACGCGCTGCGCCCGGCCCGCCTGCACCGCCGCGCCGCCGACCTGGTGCTCAGCGGCCCGGTGGCGCTGCGGGCCACCGGCCTGCCGCTGCTGCAGGCCAGCAACCCGGCCGCGGCGGCCAGTGCAACGGCCAGTGCGGCAGGGCGTGTGGCGGCCAGTGCGTCGGGCGGCAAGCCAGTCGCAGCGCCTGCCGCCGCAGTGCCGCAGCTGGCGGTGGTCGCCCAGCTCAGCGGCCGCTTGCTCGACAGCACTGGCGGGCCGGTGCAGCTGCAGCTCAAGGGCGATGTCAGCCAGCGCCATCTGCGCCTGCTGCAGGCCGACGTCACGGCCGGTGCGGCGCGGGCCCAGGCCACGCTGGATGCCCGCACCGTGGCGGCCGGCTGGCAGCTGCGCGGCCGGCTGGCGCTGCAGGACTTCGACCCCCGGCCCTGGTGGCGCGGCGTCGAGCGGTCGGTCTGGCAGCGCGGACCGCACCGGCTGTCGGCCGCGCTCGACGCCGACCTGCTGTGCTTGCCTGCCGCCAGCCAGGCGCTGGCCGCCGACACCCTGGTGCTCGACCGGCTGCTGGCGGCGGTGGATGGCAAGGCCATGCTGCAGGTCGACAACAGCCTGCTCGCCGGCATGCCCTTGGCGGGCCGCCTCGAGCTGCGCAGCAGCGGGCCGGTGGCCGAGCTTGATGGCCGGCTCAGCCTGGCCGGCAACCAGTTGACGCTGGTCGGCCGCGGCGGCGGCGCGCCGGCAGCCGACGAATGGCAGCTCGGCCTGCAGGCCCCGGCGCTGGCCGCATTGGCCCCGCTGGGCGCGCTGTTGGCCGAGCTGGCACCGACCGCCGCTGAGGCCTGGCCGCGCGCCGGCACGCTGCGGGCGTCGATCAAGACCAGTGGCCGCTGGCCGGCGATGCGCAACCAGGCTGAAGCGACGACCAGCGGCTTGAGCACCGCGCTGGGCAACTTGCAGACCGGCACGCTATCGCTGCGCACTGGCGGCCATGTTGACGCCCCTTTGAGCCTTCAGCTGCGGGCCCAGGGCTTGGCCCGTGGTGAGCAGCGGCTGGACCGGCTGGACGCCGACATCGACGGCAGCCTGCGCGACCATGTATTGCGCCTGCGGGTCGACAGCCCGGCGCGCCCGCCGGCTTGGTCCGAGGCCTTGCTGGGCTCGACCGGCAGCGGCACCCGCCTTGAAGCCGATGCGCGCGGCGCCTGGCTGGCACCGGGCAGCGGTGCGGCAGGTGCTGCGGGTGGTGCGGGTGCTGCGGCAAGCGCTGCAAACAGTGCTGCTGGCAGTGCTTCAGCGGGCGGCCTCTATCGGCTGCAAGCGATGACCTTGAAAGCCGGCGCCCGCGACGCCCAGGGCGGCAACCGGCCGTGGCTGGCGGCGCAGGGCCTGGCCGGCACGCTGGCGCTGGACGCGGCGGGCCAGCTGCTGTCGCTGCAGGCCGAGCCGGGCCGGCTGCAGTTGCTGACCACCGCGTTGAACTGGCGCCAGCTGCAGTGGCGCGCCGACGGCGGTGCCGGCCGGCTCGACATCGCGGCCGAGCTGGAGACCATCGCGGTGGCGCCGTTGCTGGCCCGGCTGCAACCCGAGCTGGGCTGGGGTGGCGCGCTGACGATAGGCGGGCGCATCGACATCCACAGCGCCGCGCGCTTCGATGCCGATGTCGTGCTCGAACGGATCGCCGGCGACCTCAGCGTCACCGACGAACAGGGCGACACCCAAACGCTGGGCCTGAGCGATCTGCGCCTGGCACTGACCGCCCATGACGGCCTCTGGCAAATCGCCCAGGGCCTGGCCGGCCGGCGCATCGGCACGGTAGTCGGTGCCCAGGTGCTGCGCAGCACGCCCGAGCGGCGCTGGCCGGCTGCCGACGCGCCGCTGCAAGGGGTGCTGGAAGCCCGGGTGGCCAACCTGGGCGCCTGGGGCACCTGGCTGCCGCCGGGCTGGCGCCTGTCGGGTCGGCTGGACACCGAAGCCCAGTTCAGCGGCACGCTGGGCGGGCCCCAACTCAAAGGCTCGGTGCGCGGCACCGACCTGGGCCTGCGCAACCTGCTGCAGGGCGTGAGCCTCACCGAAGGCCAGCTGAACCTGGTGCTGGCCGGCGACACCGCGCGCATCGAGCAGCTCAGCTTCAAGGGCGGTGACGGCCGGCTCGATGTGACCGGCAGCGCGGTGCTGGGCGCCAGCCCCACCGCGACGCTGCGGCTGGTGGCCGACAAGTTCCGCGCGCTGGGCCGCATCGACCGCCGGGTGGTGGTCAGCGGCGACACCGTGCTGAAACTCGACCGTGATCGGCTGCAACTCGATGGCGCGCTGACGATCGACGAGGGCTTGATCGACATCAGCCGCACCGACGCGCCCAGCCTGGACGACGACGTGGTCGTCAGCCGCAGCGCAGCGGCTGGCGCCGCACCCGTCAGTGGCCGCGCTGGCAGCACGGGCAGCACGGGCAGCGCGCCGCAGTCCCCGGCGGCCGCGGCACCGGCGCCACTGCGCAATGCCCAGGTCAAACTCAAGCTGGGCTTGGGGCAGAACCTGCGGCTGCGCGGCCAGGGTGTGGACACCTTGGTGCGCGGCGACCTGGCGCTGACCAGCCCGGGCGGGCGGCTGGCGCTGAACGGCACGGTGCGCACCCACCAAGGCCTGTATGCGGCCTATGGCCAGAAGCTGGAGATCACGCGCGGCGACTTCATCTTCAGCGGCGCGCCGGGCAACCCGCGGCTGGACGTGCTGGCCCTGCGACCAAACCTCGACGTGTTGGTGGGGGTCAGCATCGCCGGCAGCGCCAGCAACCCGCGCATCCGGCTCTACAGCGAGCCCGACATGGCCGAGTACGACAAGCTGTCGTGGTTGGTGCTGGGCCGCGCCGCCGAAGGCCTGGGCACCACCGACGCGGCGCTGCTGCAGCGGGCCGCGTTCGCGCTGCTGTCAGGCAACAGCGCAGGGCCGACCGACCAGATGCTGAGCGCACTGGGCCTCACCGAGTTCTCGGTCAAGCAGACCGAGGGCAACACCCGCGACACCGTGGTCAACCTGGGCAAGCAGCTGTCGCGGCGCTGGTGGGTAGGCTACGAGCGCGGCGTGCACGCCACCACCGGCACCTGGCAGGTGATCTACCGGGTGGCCCAGCGCTTCACGCTGCGAGCCCAATCGGGCGAGCAAAACGCGCTCGACGTGATCTGGACCTGGCGCTGG
>JAYVDE010000318.1:0-5144 GCA_043749575.1 Burkholderiaceae bacterium
AAACCACAGCCATAGCCCCGCTATGGCGAGGATTTGCAACGCCGCAGACCGCCCAAAACAGGGCTGACCGCGCCGCGAGGGACTTGTTCAGCGTTGCCACAACACGGTGTCGGTGATCGACGGGGCCACGCTTACGGTGGTGGCCACCATCGCCGGCTTCAAGCAACCGCGCCAGGCCATCGTGTTGGCGCGCGACGGCAAGACCGCCTACGTGCTGAACGAGGACCTGAGCCTCTCCAAGGTTGAACGTGAAGGGCAGCGCATCGTCGCCACGGTCGCCGCTTCGCAGGCAGTGGCGCAGTACTGAACACCTGGAAGGGGCGCCGCGCCCCCGGGATCGAAGAGGCTTTCGTGCGCCTGGGTGAGGCCAAGATGGCGCTGGGCCGGTCCGACATCGTGCTGCTGACGCAGCTGCACATGGACCACGCCGGTGAACTGCCGGGGCTGTTCAAGGCGCGCGCGGTGTCCGGCCGTGGGTCGGTCGAATTCAAGATCTTCGGGCCTGCCGGGCGGCGTGCCGCGCTGCGGGCTGGCCGCGGCGGTGGCGGTGGCAGTGGCGGTGGCCGCGGCGGTGGCGGTGGCGGCGAAAGATTTTTTTGCGTGAACCGGAATAGACCGCGCTCGGGCTGCGTCTGCCCTGGTGTCTGGACCTCACGGACCCTCATCCACCACCGACCCACCTGCCAACTCTCACCCCCTTCATCGGAGCCCGCCATGATCAAGACCTTCGCCTTTGCCGCCACCGCCCTGACCCTCGCCGCCGGCAGCGCCTTTGCCGCCCCCAGCGACGACGCCCGCACGCACTTCCAGGCCATCGCCTCGGGCGACACCCAGATCGTGATGCGCGGCTACGCCGACCAGGCCCAGCTGAACTGGGTTGGCGGCCCGCTGGACGGCACCTACGCCACCGCCGACGCCATCCGCAGCACCTGGGAGAAGTTCGGCCAGGCCGTCGGCCCGCTGAAGCTCAACATCGGCTCGATCGAGGAGTCGGTCAACCCCAAGGGCGCCACCGTGTCGGCCAACGTCGTGTTCGAAGGCAAGATGCCCATCAAGGTGCGTTACGTGCTGACCTACCGTGAAGGCAAGATCGTCAGCGAAACTTGGCAGATCGACCCCAAGCTGGCCATCACAGCAGCCTACTGAGCCTGCCGCTCAACCCTTCACCACGCCACTCAGGAGCCCCCCCATGTCACACCTCCCCACCCTGGCCGCGCTGCTGATCGCCGCGACGGCCTTCGCGGCACCGCTGACCAGTGCCAACGCTGCTGAAGCGCCCGCCAAGCTCGCCAACGGCGCCCTGGTCGACGCCAAGGGCATGACGCTCTACACCTTCGACAAGGACGTGGCCGGCAGCGGCAAGAGCGCCTGCAACGGCGCTTGCGCGGCGCTGTGGCCACCGGCGATGGCAGCCACCACCGACCAGCCCGCAGGCGCCTTCGCCATCGTCGTGCGCGACGACGGTTCGCGCCAGTGGGCCTACAAGGGCAAGCCGGTCTACACCTACCAGGCCGACCAAAAGCCCGGCGACCGCACCGGCGACAACTTCAGGGACGTCTGGCACATCATCAAGGAATGACACCTGTCGTCCCGCAGCGCCCAGCCCCTCTGGCCACGCCCCGCCGATGCAAGCCGACGCAAGCCTGCTGAGCTGGGTGCCGCGCCTGCGCCGCTATTCGCGGGCGCTGGTGAACAACCGTGACGACGCCGACGACCTGGTGCAGGACACGCTGGAGCGGGCCTGGGCCAAGTCGGGCCTGTGGGGCGGCGTGGCCGACATGCGCGCCTGGCTCTTCAGCATCATGCACAACCTGCACGCCGACGGCGTGCGCCGGCCCAGGCTGCACACCGTGACCATGGACGACGACACCCCCGAGGTGCCGGTGGCGCCAACGCAGGGCGACCGCTTGGCGGTGCTGGATCTGCAGGCCGCGCTGGACTTGCTGCCCGTCGAGCAGAAGGAAGTGCTGCTGCTGGTGGCGTTGGAAGAGATGGCCTACGCCGATGTGGCGCAGGCCCTGGGCATCCCCATCGGCACGGTGATGTCGCGCTTGTCGCGCGGCCGCGAACGCCTGCGCGGCCTGATGGAGGGCCGCGCTGAGCCCGTGCGGCTGAAGGTCGTCAAATGACTGCGCAACGAAGCCCCCCATGAGCACCGACCGTCCACCACCGCTCACCCCCCCGGTCACCGAGGCCGACCTGCATGGGTTCGTCGATGGCCACCTGCCCGCAGAGCGCCAAACCGAGATCGCCGCCTACCTGGCCGCGCGCCCCGCCGATGCGCAGCGCGTCGAGGCCTACCGCGCGCAGAAGCGCGAACTGCACGCCTTGTTCGACCCGGTGCTCGATGAACAGCCCCCGCACCGCCTGCTGCGCTCGGCGCGCCCGCGCACGGTCTCGTCGACGCCCTGGTATTTGCAGCGCCTGGCCGCCGGGCTGGCCATCGCCGTCATCAGCGGCGCCACGGGCTGGGGGCTGCGCGGCTTCGGGCCCGGTGCCGGCGCTGACGAGGCGGCGCGCACCGCGGCTGCGCCACCACTGCCAGGTGCCTTGACCTTGGTGTCTGCCACCGGCTTCGCGCAGCGCGCCGCCGTCGCGCATGCCGTCTACAGCCCCGACCTGCGCCGGCCCGTGGAAGTGGACGCCGCGCACGAGGACCAGCTGGTGGCCTGGCTGTCCAAGCGCATGGGCGCGCCGATGAAGCCGCCGCACCTGCAGGCCCAGGGCTACACGCTGGAAGGCGGCCGCCTGCTGCCCGGCGGCCAGGGGCCGGTGGCGCAGTTCATGTACCGCAACGAGCAGGGCAGCAAGCTGACGCTGTACGTGTCCAACGACGCCACCGACCTGGGCAGTGCCGCGGGGCCGGCCGGGGCGCCCCGGCCGGGCGCGACGAACGCCGACACCGCCTTCCGCTTCGCGCAGCAAGGCGCCATCAACGTGTTCTATTGGATCGACGGGCCCTTCGGCTATGCGCTGTCGTCCGATGCCGACCGCGGCGTGTTGGCGCGGGTGTCGGCCGAGGTTTATCAGCAACTAGGCGCCCCGCGCTGAAAGCCGCGGTCGGGCCGGTGTGTCGTTTGTTTTCGCCGGCCGTGGAATCAAAAGGCGCTCGGCGCGCTCTTGGTCCACACGTCCAACCCGCGCATGCTGGCAGGCGCCCGACCCCCACCCCGCACTGGAGACGCCATGCCCACCCTGGCCTTGCCCTTGAGTTTGATGCTCAGCACGACGCTGGCCCTGGCCGGCTGCCAGACCCCCCCGCGGCGGCGCCGGCGTCCGCGCCGCCGGCCGAGCGGCATGCGCGCGTCAACGACCCCGACATCCGCTACGTCGAACAAGGCCAGGGCGTGCCGGTGGTGTTCGTGCACGGCTCGATGAGCGACCAGCGCGTGTGGGATGCCTACCGCCCGCAGGTGGCGGCGCGCTACTGCTGCATCGCCGTCAACCAGCGCTACTTCGGCCCACAGCCCTGGGCCGACAGCGGCGCGCGCTTCTCGCAGCCCACGCACGCCGCTGATTTGACGGCCTTCATCCAGAGCCTGGGCGCCGGCCCGGTGCACGTCGTGGCCTGGTCCTATGGCGGCTCGGTGGCCGCGTTGGCGGCCAGCCAGCACCCCGAGCTGTTCCGCAGCCTGACCCTGCATCAGCCGACCATCGGCAGCCTGATCGCCGACACGCGAGGGCCGGGCCGCCATCGCGGCCTTCGGCGGCGAGTTCGGCCGCAGCCGCGCCGTGGCCAACGGGGGCGACACGCCAGCGGCAATGCGCCAGTTCTGGGAATTCGTGCTGCAGCTGCCGCCGGGCGGCTTCGACACCGACCCGGCCGCCGTGCAGCGCATGGTGCTGGACAAGCAGCGCACCGTGCCGCTCACCTTGAGCGCCCCGCCGCAGCCCATCAGTTGCGAGAGGGTGGGTGCGATCCGCGCGCCTGCGCTGGTGACCGTGGGCGCGGACACGCGGCCGCTGTGGGCGCTGTCGGCCGCCGCCTGGCAGCGCTGTGCCGCCCAGGCCGAACTGGTCACCATCCCGAACAGCAATCACGACGCCGTCGTGCGCTCACCGCAGGCCTTTGCTGCGTTGCTGATGCCATTTCTGGCTCGGCATTGACGACCCCCACCCCACATCGAAAGCACCCATGAGCACCCAACGTCGCGACATCCTCACGTACTCGCTGGCCGCTGCAGCTGCCACGGCACTGCCGTCGGCCCAGGCCCAGGCCCAGGCGCCGGCACCCGCCACCACCGGCATCGACCCACGCGACCGCGTCTTCATCACCAACGAAGACTCCAACACGCTGGTCGTCATCGACCCCAAAACCAACACCGTCGAGAGCACGATCAACCTGACCAGCTTCGACGAAGACCCGCGCCCGCCTTTCCGGTACGTCACCGCCGGCGTGGCGCCGACCCACGCGGCGATGATCCACAAGCCGCTGTACCACGGCTGCATCGACGCCCATGGCGCCGTGCCCTCGCCCGACGGCCGGCTGCTGGCCGCCAGCGGGCGCGGCTCGAGCAACATCTACCTGATCGACGCCGAGCAGCGCCGCGTCATCGGCAACACGCCCAACCCGGCCGCCGGCCCCACCACCAACCCCGAGCGCCTGAGCAGCGGACTGCTGCTGGGCCGCGAACCCCACGAGCCCACCTTCACGCGCAATGGCCGCGAACTGTGGGTCACGCTGCGCGGTGAAGACCGCATCGCCATCCTCGACGTGGACCGCGCGGTGCGCCAGTTGAGGGGCGCCGACAGCGCGGGCTCGACCGCCATCCGCCAGTTCCTGCCGACGCTGAACGGCCCGGCCCAGGTGTGGTTCAACCGCGACGGCACGCTGGCCTTCGTGGCCAGCCAGAAGGTGGCGCAGGTCGACGTGTTCCGCGTCAACCCGGGCGCCGACGGCCACAGCCAGCCGCAGCGCCTGACGACACTGGACATCGGCGCGCAGGACAAGCCCGGCTTCACGCCCTTCATGAAGACCACGCCCGACGGCGGCGAAGTGTGGTTCTCGCACAAGCTGGCCGATGCGCTGTCTTGCCGCTCGACGCAGGGCGGCTTCGACCTTGTCGACAGCGTGCCGCTGGGCCTGGGCGCGCGGCCCAACCACGTCGAGTTCGTCAGCAACGCACGCGCCAGCGTGGTCTACG
>JAYVDE010000319.1:0-5136 GCA_043749575.1 Burkholderiaceae bacterium
ACGTGCCCATCGTGCTGGGCGGCATCGAGGCCAGCCTGCGCCGCATCGCCCACTACGACTACTGGCAAGACAAGGTGCGGCGCTCGATCCTGGTCGACAGCAAGGCCGACCTGCTGCTGTATGGCAACGCCGAGCGGGCGATTGTCGAGATCACCCACCGCCTGGCCGCCCGCGAGCCGGTGCAGCGCCTGACCGATGTGCGGGGCACGGCCTTCGTACGGCGCAGCGACGACCCGGACGCCGCCGGCTGGTTCGAAATCGATTCCACCGAGGTCGACCGCCCGGGCCGTATCGACAGCCACATCAATCCCTACCAGACCACCGCCGAGCAGGCCGCAGGGCAGGGCAGCACTTGCACCCGCGACGAAGGCGCGATGCCGCCGGCGGCTCTTGCGGCGGGTGCCACCATCGCCTTGCCGGTCAGCCGCAAGCCTGCCGGCGCGATCAAGCTGCCGCCGCGTGAGCGCACCGTGATCCGCCTGCCCAGCTACGAGCAGGTCAAGCGCGACGCCGTGCTCTATGCCCACGCCAGCCGCGTGCTGCACCTGGAGACCAACCCTGGCAACGCCCGCGCGCTGGTGCAAAAACACGGTGACGGCCCGACCGCGCGCGATGTCTGGATCACCCCGCCGCCGATCCCGCTGGCCACCGCCGAGATGGATCAGGTGTTTGACCTGCCCTACGCCCGCAGCCCGCACCCGCGCTAAGCCGACGAGAAGGGCGGGCACGACGGCGCCACCAAGATCCCGGCCTGGGAAATGATCCGCTTCAGCGTCAACATCATGCGCGGGTGTTTTGGCGGCTGCAGCTTCTGCAGCATCACCGAACACGAAGGCCGCATCATCCAGAGCCGCAGCGAAGACTCGGTGATCCGCGAGATCGAGGACATCCGCGACAAGGTCAAGGGCTTCACCGGCGTCATCAGCGACCTGGGCGGGCCGACCGCCAACATGTGGCGCATCGGCTGCAAGAGCCCCGAGATCGAGGCCGCTTGCCGCAAGCCCAGCTGTGTCTACCCGGGCATCTGCAGCAACCTCAACACCGACCACGACCCGCTGATCCACATGTACCGGCGCGCCCGCGCGCTGCGGGGCGTCAAGAAGATCCTGATCGCCTCGGGCCTGCGCTACGACTTGGCGCTGCGCAGCCCGGCCTACGTCAAAGAGCTGGTCACGCACCATGTGGGTGGTTACCTGAAGATCGCGCCCGAGCACACCGAGGAGGGGCCGCTGTCGAAGATGATGAAGCCCGGCATCGGCAGCTACGACCGCTTCAAGCAGATGTTCGACAAGTACAGCGCCGAGGCCGGCAAGAAGCAGTACCTGATCCCGTACTTCATCGCCGCCCACCCCGGCACCCGCGACGAAGACATGATGAACTTGGCGATCTGGCTCAAGGCCAACGGCTTCAAGGCCGACCAGGTGCAGACCTTCTACCCCAGCCCGATGGCCACCGCCACGGCGATGTACCACACCGACCTGAACCCGCTGCGCGGCATCAGCCGCGACCCGGCGCGTGCCGAGCGGGTGGAGACCGTGCGCGGCGAAAAGCGGCGCCGGCTGCACAAGGCCTTTCTGCGCTACCACGACCCCGCCAATTGGCCGCTGCTGCGCGAGGCGCTGATGGCGATGGGCCGCGCCGACCTGATCGGCAACGGCAAGCTGCACCTGATCCCCAGCTTCCAGCCGGCCGGCAGCTCGGGCGCCGCCCGGCCCAAATGGCCCGAGCCGACCGAGTCCAGCAAAGCCGCCAAGGAGGGCCGGGACGCCAAGTCCGTGGCGCCGCGCCGCGGCACGCTGCTGACCCAGCACACCGGCCTGCCGCCGCGGGCGACGGGTGCCGCAGCCAGGCCGGTGACGGCCGGGCGCAAGCCGGCCGCAGCAGGCCGCCCAGCGGCCCGCGGCAAGCGCGGCTGAGGTCGGGCAGTCGCAGCGGCCCGCGGCCGCTGCGGCGCCGGCGGCCCTGCGGCCTGTCGACAGACCCGCGGTCGGCGCCTTGGCAGCCTGTCGGCCTGGCCGGGGATGCCATTGACCGGCCGGCACCCCGCACGCAGCCGCTTTGTGGCCACCTTCGGGGCCCCTTCGGCAAAACCGAATGGCGCCGATGCGTTGGCTTGGGCAGACTGCGCACCTTCCCTCCCGCGCGAAACCCCATGACCCTCTCCACTCCCGGCATCCAGGCCCGCCACCAGCAAGCGCTGGACGAAGGCCGTTTCCTGATCCAGCGCTGCGCCGCCTGCAGCCGCCATGTCTACTTTCCGCGCGAGCTCTGCCCGCATTGCGGCGCCTTGGCCCCGGCGCTGGTGGCCCCCGCCGGCAGTGGCACGGTGGCCGCGGTGACCACGCTGCACCGCAAGCCCGAGCAGGGTGGCAACTACCATGTCTGCCTGGTCGACCTGGACGAAGGTGTCCGGCTGATGAGCCGCGTCGAGGGCCTGGCGCCCGAGGCGGTGACGATCGGTCTGCGGGTGCAGGCACGGGTGCAGCTGACTGCCGGCAAGGGCCTGGTGGTGTTCGACCCGCTGGCGGTCCCGGCGGCAGTCCCGGTGGCGGTCGCCGTGGCGGTGACAGCATGAGCGCCCGCCTGAAAGACCTGCGCGGCAGCGCCGTGATCGCCGGTGTCGGCCTGTTCGGCAATGGTGAGATGCCGGGCTACACCGACATGGAACTGCTGGCCATCGCCGCCCACCGCGCGGTGGCCGATGCCGGCCTGACGATGGCCGACATCGACGGTGTCTGCACCGCCAGCGTGCTGAGCACGATGTGGCCGATGCCGGTTGTCGAGTACCTGGGGATCAACCCCACGTTCATCGACGGCACGATGCTGGGCGGCTCCAGCTTCATCGCCCACCTGATGCCGGCAATGCTGGCGCTGGCCGCCGGCCAGTGCAACGCCGTGCTGGTCTGCTACGGCAGCACCCAGCGCAGCGGCACGATGAACCGCCAGGCGGTGGCCGCCGCCCGCCGCCAGATGGACCCGCAGCCCTACGAGATGCCCTACGACCCGGTGTTTCCGGTGGCGGCCTATGCACTGGCGGCCTCGCGCCACATGGCGACCTACGGCACCACGCGGCGGCAACTGGCCGAGGTGGCGGTGGCCGCGCGCGGCTGGGCGCAGAAAAACCCCGACGCCTTCGAGCGCGGCCCGCTCAGCATCGACGACGTGCTGAAGGCCCGGATGATTGCCGACCCGCTGACCGTGCGCGACTGCTGCCTGGTGACCGACGGCGCCGGCGCCTTCGTGCTGGTGCGCAGCGACGCCGCCCAACGCAGCGCCAAGCCGGCGGTGCATGTGCTGGGCACCGCCACCGCCTGCTGGAACCGGCAGATCTCGGCGATGCCCGACCTCACCGTCACAGCGGCCAGCCAGAGCGGCGCTGCGGCCTACGCAATGGCCGGTTTGACCGCCAAGGACGTGCAGGTTGCCGAGCTGTACGACGCCTTCACCATCAACACCATCCTGTTCCTGGAAGACCTGGGCTTCTGCGCCAAGGGCGAGGGCGGGGCCTTTGTCGAAAACGGTGGCATCGCGCCGGGCGGGCGGCTGCCGGTCAACACCAACGGCGGCGGCCTCAGCTGCACCCACCCCGGCATGTACGGCATCTTTGCGCTGATCGAGGCGGTGCAGCAGCTGCGCGGCGAGGCCGGTGAACGGCAGGTGCCGGGTGTGCAGGTGGCCTTGGCGCATGGCAACGGCGGCACCTTGTCCAGCCAGGCCACGGCCATCCTCGGCACCGCCGACACGGTTTGAGCCCGCCGCGATGATCCGAGACGAAGAAACCACCCAGGCGCTGGTCGACGCCGTGGCGCGCTTCGTGCGCGAGCGCCTGGTGCCGCTGGAGCACCAGATCGCCGACGACGACCTGATCCCGCCCGAGGTGGTGCAGGACATGCGCGAGATGGGCTTGTTCGGGCTGACCATCCCCGAGGCCCACGGCGGCATGGGCCTGACGATGGAAGAAGAAGTGCGGGTGATGATCGAGCTGGGCAAGACCTCGCCGGCCTTCCGCTCGGTGATCGGCACCACGGTGGGCATCGGCTCGCAGGGCATCGTCTTCGACGGCACGCCCGCGCAGCAGGCGCAGTGGCTGCCGCGGCTGGCCAGCGGCGAGCTGATCGCCTCGTTTGCGCTGACCGAGCCGGGCGCAGGCTCGGACGCCGCGTCGCTGCGCACCACGGCGATTCGCGGCACCGATGGTCAGGGCGAGCACTACCTCGTCAACGGCAGCAAGCGCTACATCACCAACGCGCCCACCGCCGGGCTGTTCACGCTGATGGCGCGCACCGACCCGGCCAACAAGGGCGCGGGCGGCGTCTCGGCCTTCATCGTCGATGCCAAGAGCCCGGGCATCAGCCTGGGGCTGCCCGACCGCAAGATGGGCCAGCATGGCGCGCACACCTGCGACGTGGTGTTCGACAAGGTGCGCGTGCCCGCCGCCAACCTGATCGGTGGCCGCGAAGGCCAGGGCTTCAAGATGGCGATGAAGGTGCTGGACAAGGGCCGCATCCACATCGCCGCGATCTGCGTCGGCATGGCCCAGCGCCTGCTGGCCGACAGCCTGGCCTATGCCTGCGAGCGCCAGCAGTTTGGCCAGGTGATCGGCGATTTTCAGCTGGTGCAGGCGATGCTGGCCGACAGCAAGACCGAGGTTTACGCAGCTGAATGCATGGTGATGGACGCCGCGCGGCGGCGCGACGCCGGCCGACCGGTAGCCACTGAGGCGGCTTGCTGCAAGCTCTTCGCCAGCGAGATGTGCGGCCGCGTCGCCGACCGCGCGGTGCAGATCTTCGGCGGCGCCGGCTACATGGCCGAATACGGCATCGAACGTTTCTACCGCGACGCGCGGGTGTTCCGGCTGTACGAAGGCACCTCGCAGATCATGCAATTGGTGATCGGCCGCAACCTGATGCGCGAGCAGCGGGGCTGAGCCGCACCCGCGCTGTACGCAGCGCGCGGCGTGCTGCGCGTTCTCAGGCTCAGGCTCAGGCTGGACGCAACGCCCAGGCCCGGATCAGCGCATGCAGCCGATCCAGCCCGTCGGTCAGCGCCGCCGGGCCGGGCTGCAGGATCAGCGGCGATTTGACTTCGTGCAGTTCGCCATCGCGCACCGCCGGCACGTCTGCCCAGCCGACCCGC
>JAYVDE010000320.1:0-13213 GCA_043749575.1 Burkholderiaceae bacterium
ACGGCGGCGAAACCGCTGCAGGGTTTGCGCATCGGCCTGCCCAAAGAATTCTTCCCGGCCGCGCTGGCCGCCGACGTCAACGGTGCGGTGCGTTCGGCCTTGGCCGAGCTGGAAAAACTGGGCGCCACGCTGGTCGATGTGAGCCTGCCGCGCACCGAGCTGTCGATACCGGTTTACTACATCATCGCGCCGGCCGAAGCCAGTTCCAACCTGGGCCGTTTCGACGGTGTGAAGTTCGGCCACCGCGCCGCGCAATACGGCGACCTGATGGACATGTACAAGAAGAGCCGCGCCGAGGGCTTCGGCCCCGAGGTGAAGCGCCGCATCATGATCGGCACCTATGTGCTCAGCCACGGCTACTACGACGCCTACTACCTGCAGGCGCAGAAGCTGCGCCGCATGATTGCCGACGACTTCCAGGCTTGCTTCAAAGCTTGTGACGTGATCGCCGGGCCGGTGGCACCCACCGTGGCCTGGAAGCTGGGCGAACAAGGTGACGACCCGCTGCAGGCCTACCTGGCCGACATCTTCACGCTGCCCGCCAGCCTGGCCGGGCTGCCCGGCATGAGCGTGCCAGCCGGCTTCGGCGAACACGGCATGCCGGTGGGCTTGCAGCTCATCGGCAACTACTTCGACGAAGGCACCTTGCTGCACGCCGCCCACGCGCTGCAGCAAGCCACCGATTTCCATCTGCGTGCGCCGCAGGGGTACTGAACAACATGCCCACCAGCCCACTCATCCGCGGTTTCGAAGTCGTCATCGGCCTGGAAACCCACGCCCAGCTGTCCACCGCCAGCAAGATCTTCAGCGGCGCTTCCACCACCTTCGGCGCGGCGCCGAACACCCAGGCCTGCGCGGTGGATCTGGCGCTGCCCGGCACGCTGCCGGTGATGAACCGCGCGGCGGTCGACCGGGCGATCCGCCTCGGCCTGGCGGTGGGCGCCAAGATCGCGCCGCTGTCGATCTTCGCGCGCAAAAACTACTTCTACCCTGACCTGCCCAAGGGCTACCAGATCAGCCAGTACGAGACGCCGGTGGTGCAGGGCGGCAGCATCAGCTTCCTGCTGGACGGCGAGCGCCGCAGCGTCAACCTGACCCGCGCCCACCTCGAAGAAGACGCCGGAAAAAGCCTGCACGAGGACTACCACGGCCTGACCGGCATCGACCTGAACCGCGCCGGCACGCCGCTGTTGGAAATCGTCACCGAGCCCGACATGCGCTCGGGCGCCGAGGCGGTGGAGTACGCGAAGGCGCTGCACACGCTGGTGATGTGGCTGGGCATCTGCGACGGCAACATGCAGGAAGGCAGCTTCCGCTGCGACGCCAACGTGTCGGTGCGCAGGCCCGGCGCGCCCTTCGGCACCCGGCGCGAGATCAAGAACCTGAACTCGTTCCGCAACATGGCCCAGGCCATCGACTTCGAAATCCACTGGCAGATCGACCAGCTCGAGGACGGGTTGGTGATCCAGCAGGCCACGGTGCTGTTCAACCCCGACACCGGCGAGACGCGAGCCATGCGCAGCAAGGAAGACGCGCACGACTACCGCTACTTCCCCGACCCCGACCTGCCGCCGCTGGTGATCGCGCCCGAGTGGATTGAACAGGTGCGCGCCAGCCTGCCCGAGCTGCCGGCGGCGATGGCCCAGCGCTTCCAGACCGGCGATGGGCTGACCGCCTACGACGCCGCGATGGTCACCCAGAGCCTGGCCATGGCCCGCTACTACGAGGCCGCGCGCGAGGCCTGTGGCCAGCCCAAGGCGGTGGCCAACTGGCTGATGGGCGAACTGAGCAAGCGGCTGAACGCCGAGGCCAAGACGATCACCGACAGCCCGGTGAATGCCGCCACGCTGGCCGCGCTGATCGGGCGCATCAGCGACGGCAGCATCAGCCACAACGCCGCCAAGCAGGTCTTCGATGCCTTGTGGGGCGGCGAGGCCGGCAACGTCGACAGCTTGATCGAGGCCATGGGCCTCAAGCAGATGAACGACGGCGCGGCGTTGGAGAAGATCGTCGACGCGGTGGTGGCCGCCAATGCGAAGTCGGTCGACGAGTACCGCGCCGGCAAGGACAAGGCCTTCAACGCGCTGGTCGGCCAGGTGATTAAGGCCAGCAAGGGCAAGGCCAACCCGGCGCAGGCCCACGAGTTGCTGAAGAAGCGCCTGGGCTGAACGACCCCCGCGCCACCCGCGCCGCCGTCGATCCGGCCGCGCTGCGGTGGGTGAGGTTTGGCCCCAACCAGCCGCCTTGATCAGCTGCGTGCGGTACGGCCCTCAGGGCCTTGTGGAGACGCCGACCACCGGCGGCAGCGAGCCCGGGCGGGCACCCGCCCACAGCTGACGCAGGCGATCCAGCTCCAGATCGTAGAGCTTGTTGATGCGCACCAGCTCGGCCTCCTGGGTGGCCGCCGCCTGGCGTTGCGCATCGACCCCTGCGTCGTTGGCATCCAGCTGCTGCTTCAGGCGCCCGGGCATGGCGCGGCCCGTGTAGAACTCGGCCTCGTCGAGCAACGGCTTGCGCTCGGCGGCGAGTTCGCGCACCCGCAGCTCGGTGGCCTTGATCGCCAGGCGCACGGTGTCGAGCGCGGCTTCGCGCGACTTGCGGTGTGCCGCCTCGTTGGCAAAGCGCGCCACCAGGTTGCGGTCGCGCCGCACCGCGTCGGCCTGGGCGGCGCGTGCCACGTCGGCCCGGCGCTCGGCGGCTTCGCGCTCGGCGCGCTCGTCAGCGGTCAGCGTGGGCGGCAGCACCCGCTGCACCGAGCCGTCGCGGTTCAGCACCCGCTGCTCGCGGCTGCTGCAATCGGCAATCGGGCGGTCGGACGTCAGGCGCCGGCCCAGGGGGTCGATGCAGGTGTAGATGGCCGCGGTGGCCGAGCTGGCGCCGGCGGTCTGCGCCCCGCCCGGCAGCGCCCAGCACAGCAGCCACAGCGCTGCAGCCCAGCACCGGCTGGCTCGGACCCGGCTCCACTCATACGCCATAGCGGTCCCGGTAGGCGGCCACGCGCGGCAGGTGCTGCGCCAGCTCGGCCGCGCCGGAGGACTGCAAGTACAGCAGCAGGTCTTGCAGCGTCGCCACCGACGCCACTTGCAGCTTCAGTTGCTCGCGCACCACCTGCACCGCCGACTGCGCGCTGTCGACGCCGCCTTCGCTGCCTTTTTCTTGCCGGTCGAGCGCGATGGCCACGCCGCAGGGCGTGGCGCCGGCGGCCCTGATCATGGCGACCGACTCGCGCACCGAGGTGCCGGCGGAGATCACGTCGTCGATGATCAGCACGCGCCCGCGCAGCGGCGCGCCCACCAAGCTGCCACCTTCGCCGTGGTCCTTGGCTTCCTTGCGGTTGTAGGCAAAGGGCAGGTTGCGGCCCAGCCGCGCCAGCTCGATGGCCACCGCCGAGGCCAGCGTGATGCCCTTGTAGGCCGGGCCGAACAGCATGTCGAAGGGCAGGCCCGAATCGACCAGGCGCCGTGCATAGAATCCGGCCAGCCGACCGAGCTTGGCGCCGTCGTCGAAGCCGCCGGCGTTGAAGAAGTACGGCGACAAACGCCCCGCTTTGGTCTTGAATTCACCGAAGCGCAGCACCCCCGCCTCGACCGCGAATTGCACGAAATCCTGCGCCAGAGGGTCGGGCGCGGTGACGCTGGAAGTGCCGGTCATGTTCATGGAGATCTCTTGTCCTTTCGACTCATCACCCTCAACCTGAACGGCATTCGCTCGGCCGCGAGCAAAGGCTTCGTGGAATGGGCCACCCAAGCGGGCGCAGATTGTATGGGCGTGCAAGAAGTCAAGGCCCAGCACGGCGAGGTTGCCGGCCGCTTCGACACCGTGGCCGGCATGCCCGGGCATTTTCACTTCGCCCAGAAAAAGGGTTACTCCGGCGTTGGACTCTACAGCCGCAAGTCGCCCAGCGACGTGGTCGTTGGCCTGGGCCATGACGATTTCGACGCCGAGGGCCGCTATGTCGAGACGCGCTACGACACGGCCGCGCGCAAGTTCAGCGTCATCAGCTGCTACTTTCCCAGTGGCTCGTCGGGCGAGGAGCGGCAGGCCGCCAAATTCCGCTTCCTCGACCTCATCTACCCGCGCCTGCTGGCGCTGAAGGCCGAGCGCGAATTCATCCTGGTCGGCGACATCAACATCGCCCACCAGCAGATCGATCTGAATAACTGGCGCAGCAACCAGAAGAACTCGGGCTTCCTGCCCGAAGAGCGCAACTGGATGAGCAAGCTGCTGACCGAGGCCGGCTTAGTCGACGTGTTCCGCACGCTGAACCCGCACCCCGAGCAATACACCTGGTGGAGCAACCGCGGCCAGGCCTGGGCCAAGAATGTGGGCTGGCGGCTCGATTACCACCTGGCGACGCCGGGCATCGCCGCCCTGGCCAGGCGCGAATCGATCTACCTGGAGCAGCGCTTCTCGGACCACGCGCCGCTGACCATCGACTACGACTTCACGCTTTGATGCGGTGTGGCCAAGCGCGGCCTTGGCTCATCGTTGCGCATCGCTGCTCAGCACCGCTCATCGCCAGTCGTCACCCGGCATGATTCGCTTCATGAACTCATCGAACATGGGTGCGGTGAATGCGGTGTCGCCATGGTTCGGGCTCCAGGCCATGCCCTTGGCGATCAGCGAGCTGCGGGTCGGCGCCAGCGATGTGACAACGGCCCTGTAGCAAGCGGCAATGTCGCCGGACCGGTGCGGGCCGGCGCCAAGTTCGGCCATGGCGCGAAGGTATTTCTTCTCTTTCGGCGTCAAGCGATCAAAACGCACGCGGAAGAAACTCTCGTCCAGAGCCGCTGTCGCGGTCACCGATGCAGCGGTGACATCGTCAATCGTGATGGGAGATTGACCGGCTGCCCGCCAGGTGTGACTGCCCCACTGCTGCAAGAAATAGGCATAGCCCTGGGTGACCAACAAGATCTGGTTCAAGGCATCGGTCGTGATGCGGACCCCCTCGTCTTCAAGCGGCTTCTCGATCGCCCGCCGCGCCGCTGCTGGCGGCAGTGGACCGATTTCGGGGAAATCGAACAAGCGCTCCGCATACGATTTGGCGTTGCCCATGCGCCCGCGCAACTGCGGCAAGCCCGCCCCAACCAACACCACCGGCAAGCTTCGCTGCTCGCATCGGTGCATCGCGGTGATCAGTGCCGCCAGCTGCGGCACTTCGACATACTGCAATTCGTCAATGAAGATGGCCAAGGCCGTGCCGGCCGATTGGGCTGCCAAGCCGATTGGCTCGAACAACGCCTGCAAGTCGTGCTCAAGGTCGCCGTTGTCGGCAAGGCCTGGTTCGGGCTCGTAGTCGAGCCCGACTTCTATGTCGCCAAATGCGACCTTCAGCTTGCCGGCGAATCCGGCCAATGCGCGCAGCCCGCGGACGGCGTAGTCTTTGGCCGCAGCCACTTGGCTCAGCCGCAGCAGCGCCTGGCGCAATTGCGGTGCAAGCAGCGCAGGAAGTGATCGTCCCTCCGGCGCTTCGATTCGTACCGTATGGATGCCGACGGCTTCAGCGTCTTCTCGGACGCGGTCCAGCAGCACCGTCTTGCCGACACCACGCAAACCAACCAGCATGGCACTTTTGGACGGGCGCCCGATCTTCGCGCGCTCAAGTGCAACATGAAGCGCAGCCCGCAGATCGTCGCGGCCCGCAAGCTCAGGGGGTGGCGTGCCAGCGCCAGGGGCGAAGGGGTTGCGTATGGGGTCCATGGGTTGAAGTTTATAGTGATCTTTGGAATATTATGAATAAAACTTAATATTTCAAAGTTCGCAACCCAAACGGTGCGGATGGGCCGGCCCAGCATGCTGGACGGCGCCGATCTGGCGCTGCCGTAGCGCGGTCTGCGCCCTATCGCCCTATCGCCCGGTCGCCCTATCGCCCGGTCGCCCGCGCGGTCACGGCCATGTTGTTCAGCGCCTGGCAGCGGGCGATGTCGCAGGCGGTGGGCAGCAGGGCGCGGTAGTCGGTATTGCCCACCGGCCAGTGGCCGTCGCGGGTCGAGCAGCGCTCACCCTGGGCGTTGGTGGTGTAGGACATCACGTCGACACAGCGGCGCGAGTGCGCCATCAGGCCGTAGAAGTGGCCCATCTCGTGCGACAACACCATTTGCAGCGTGTCGCCGGCCGGGTGGGCCGGGTTGCGGCTGTCCAGCAAGCTGAAGGCCGCCGGCCCCAGCGCCAGCGTGCGCTCGCCCAGGTGGGCCAGGCCGAAGTTGCCGCGGCTGCCGCTGTCGCTCCACTGCACCACGACCGCTGCCTCGGGCAGGCGCGCAGCCGCTTCGACCAGGACCACCGCACCGGTGGGGCGGCAAGCACCCCAGGCCTCGGCCGCCCGCTGGATGGCTGCCAGCACGCGCGGCGCATCGAACCACGGCGGCGCGCCGTCGTGCCGGTACGCCCATTGCGCCGGCAACGCCGGCGTCGGCCGATCACGGCCGTCACCCCAGGTGGCCATCTCCTGCGGCAGGCACTGGGCGATCTCTTGCTGGCGCAGCCGCTCGACCGCGTCCGCCGCCAGCGCGCCACCGGCAGCCGTCAACAACAGCGCGGCGGCCAAGGCGCGTCGGGCGCGGCGGCAGGCAGTGACGAGAGACATCGGGCAGCGATGGGGCGGTGGTGCGGTCGGTGGTGCGGTCGGTATTGCGGTCGGTGGCGCGGCCGGCCGGGCCGGCGCCTGACCCGTTTTCGGTCCGCCTTGGCCGGGCTTGAGGCCGCGCCGCCCCCGCGTTGCCCCGGGCCGACAGCGGCAGGGCCCGCTTCTATACTGACCCACCGGCTTTCAGGCTGCTCCCGTCGTCCGCTGACCCTTGCCCATGCAACCCGTGATCCGCAGCCTGCTGGAGACTGACCTCTACAAGTTCACGATGTGGCAGGCGATGCTGCACCGCCACCCGCAGACCGAGGCCGAATACGTTTTCATCTGCCGCAACGCGCGCGACTACCCGCTGACGCACCTGATCGCCGAGATCAACGAGCAGCTCGACCACCTCTGCAGCCTGCGCTACAGCCACGACGAGCTGGCCTACCTGCGTGGCCTGCGTTTCATCAAGACCGACTTCGTCGACTTCCTGCGGATCTTCCAGTTCCAGCGCGTTTTCATCGAGGTGCGCGACAACGCCGGCACGCTGGAGATCGTGGCCCGCGGCCCGCAGGTGCATGTGATGGCCTTCGAGATCCACGTGCTGGCGATCGTCAACGAGCTGTACTTCCGCCGCTTCGAGCAAGCGCCCGCGCTGGCCGAGGGCCGCCGCCGGCTGACCGAGAAGGTGCGGATGCTGCGTGATTTCAGCCGCGAGCCGAAGCGCCGCAACCCGTTCGAGTTTTTCGACTTCGGCGTGCGCCGGCGTTTTTCGGGCGACTGGCACCGCGAGGTGGTGGCCACGCTGCAGCGCGAGGTGCCCGAGTACTTCAAGGGCACCAGCAACGTGCTGCTGGCGCGCGATCTGGGGCTGGTGCCCATCGGCACGATGGCGCATGAGTTCCTGCAGACCTACCAGGCGCTGGGCGTGCGCTTGCGCGATTTTCAAAAGGCCGCGCTGGAGGCCTGGGTGCAGGAATACCGCGGTGACCTCGGCGTGGCGCTGACCGACGTGGTCGGCATGGACGCCTTCCTGGCCGATTTCGACCTCTATTTCGCCAAGCTGTTCGACGGCCTGCGCCACGATTCGGGCGACCCGGTGCGGTGGGGCGAAAAGGCGCTGGCGCACTACGCCCGCCTGCGCATCGACACCCACACCAAGCGGCTGGTGTTCAGCGACGGGCTGACGCTGCCCAAGGCCTTCGAGCTGTACCGCCATTTCGCCGACCGCACCCAGCTGGGCTTTGGCATCGGCACCAACCTGACCAACGACGTCGGCCTGCACACGCTGCACATCGTGATGAAGCTGACCCAGTGCAACGGCCAGCCGGTGGCCAAGCTGTCGGACTCACCCGGCAAAATCCTCTGCGACGACCAGACCTTCCTGGCCTACTTGCGCCAGGTGTTCCACGTGCCGGTGTCGACCTGAGGCTGGCGGCCCGGGGGCGGGTCTGGCGCAAGCGCTGGGCCGCTGGGGAGCCGCCGATCAGGGCGCTGCCGCCTCGCGCAGTGCCTGCGCCAGCAGCGCGCCATCCACCGGTTTGTGCAGCACCCGGTGGCCGCTGGCGGCCAGCTGGGCCAGCGTATCGGGCGCCGTGTCGCCGGTGACCAGCATGGCCGGCACGGGGCCCAGCTCGGCGTGCAGGGCGGCCAGCACGGCCAGGCCGGTGCCCTGGCGCAGCCGCTGGTCGACCAACATCACCTGCGGCCGCCAGCCGCCGCGCAGCAGGGCCAGCGCCCCGGCCAGGTCGTCGACGCAGCGGGCCTCGCAGCCCAGTTGTTCGAGCAAAGCCTGCATCGACTCGCGGATGTCGGGCTCGTCGTCGATCACCAGCACCTGCAGGCCCAACGGCGCCAGGGCGTCGGCGGCGGCGGGGCCGGCGGTGAAGTTCTGCGCCATGCCGGCGGCGTCGCCCGCCGGCAGGCGCAGCGTGATGCGGGTGCCACGGCCGGCTGCGCTGTCCAGCGTGACCGCGATGTCGAGCAGCACCGCAATGCGGCGCACGATGGCCAGCCCCAGGCCCAGGCCCTGGCTGCGGTCGCGCGCGGGGTTGTCGGCCTGGTAGAACTCTTCGAACACCCGCACCTGGTCGACCGCCGAGATGCCGATGCCGGTGTCGGCCACCGCCAGCAGCACACGGTCGCCGTCGTGGCGGGCGAGCAGCGTCACCGCGCCCTGGCGGGTGAACTTCAGCGCGTTGCCCAGCAGGTTGGTCAGCACGCGGCGCAGCAGGTCGGGGTCGGTGCGCACGACCAGCGGCGCGTCAGGGCGCTGCACCTCCAGCACCAGACCGCCCTGCGCGGCCAGCGGGCGGAACTCGTGGCCGATGCTGTCGAGCAGCGGCCCCAGGTCGAGGTCGTGCCAGTCGGCCTGCACGGCGCCGGCGTCCAGCCTTGAGACGTCGAGCAGGCCGTCGAGCAGGCCGGTGCTCTGGCGCAGCGCCCGCTCGATGCTGTCGGACAGCGCGACGATCTTGGGCTGGCCCTGGCGGCGCGCCAGCATGGCCAGCGCAAAGGCGTTGATCGACAGCGCATGCAGCGGCTGGCGCAGGTCGTGGCTGGCGGCGGCGAAGAAGCGGGTCTTGGATTCGCTGGCCGACTGTGCCCGGTCACGTTCGATGCGCAGCGAGCCGGCCAGCTGCTCGTTGTCCCAGGCCAGCGCGACCGAGCGCTTGAGCGCGCGCTCCTGCTCGGCCGCCTGGGCCAGCAAGGTGGCCAGCATGCCCACGGTCATCAAGGCCATCGCCACCCCGACCAGGTCGGCTTGCTGGATCGACTGCCGCAGCCAGCCGAGCACCAGCACGCCGCCGACCAGCAGGATCCAGCGCGCCAGCAAGCGCGGGCGCCAGCCGGTCGCCACCACCGCATAGGCCGCCACGCCGGCGCAGTGGGTGGTCACCAGGTAGTGCTCGACCGTGTGCGGGCCGGCGAACACGCCCACCACCAGCAAGGCCTGCATCACGCCCACGGCCATCACCGCCCAGGCCAGCGCGCGGTTGCCGTCGGCGGTGGTCGGCGGCAGCCGCTGCCAGCGCTTGACCAGCCACCAGCGCCCGCCATGCACCGCGCTCATCAGCAGGAACCACAGCGGCACCAGCATCAGCCAGCCGGTGCGCCACAGCAGCCAGGCTGAAAACAGGTTGGACAGCAGCAGAATCGCCGGCACCCGCAGCATGGTCTGGCTGACCAGCTGCAGCCGCAGCGCGTCGACCCGCTCGGTCAGGGTGGAGGTGTCCAGCGCGGGCAAGACCAGCGGCGCGGTGGCGCCAGCAGCACCAGCAGCGCCGCTGACATCCTGGGCGCTGGTGCTGGCCGCGCTGACCACCGTCAGGCCGTCGGCGGCGCGAACCGCCGGTCAGGCTTGGTGGCTTGCTCGTAGACCGGATCGAGCCGCGCCAGGCGGGATTCGATGTCGCGGATGCGGCTGTCGCTGGACGGGTGGGTGCTCAGCCACTGCGGCGGCGCACCCTTGCTGGCGGCGGCCATCTTGTGCCAGAGCGTGACGCCGGCCGCGGGCTTGTAGCCGGCCTTGGCCGACAGCACCAGGCCCAGCACGTCGGCCTCGGATTCATCGCTGCGCGAAAAACTCAGCGACAACAACTGGCCGCCCATGCCGGCCAGGGTCTGGCCGGCACCGCCCAGGCCGAACAGCGCCGCACCGAGCTCGATCGCGCCACGGGTGGCCATGGTCTTGGCCATGCGCGCGCGCGAATGCTCCAGCAGGGCATGCGCCATCTCGTGGCCCATGATGGTGGCGACCTCGTCGTCGTCGAGCTTGAGCTTGGCCAGGATGCCGTAATAGAAGGCGATCTTGCCGCCGGGCATGCAGAAGGCGTTGAGCTCTTGCGAGCCGATCAAGTTGACGTCCCAGCGCCATTGCTGGGCCCGCGGGTTGCAGCCCGTGGTGAACGGGATGATGCGCTTGGCGATGTAGCGCAGCCGCTGCACCTGGGCGTTGTCGGCCGGGCCCAGCGCGCGCTGTTGCTGCGCCTGCTGCAGCATCTGCAGGTACTGCTGGGCGGCGGCTTGCTCGACCTGCTCGGCCGAGACGATGCGGGTGAAGGCCGAGACCTTGCACTCGGTTTCTTGTGCCGCGGCCGGGGCGGCCAGCGCCAGCGCGGCCAGCGCGCCGCTGCCGATCAGCACGCCGCCCAATGCGCCGCCCATTCGGCGCCGGGCATGCAGCGCGCAGCGGCAAGCGCTGGCGTGGGTCAAGGCGGGCTCGGCGACCTCGGCGGTGGTGAGGAATTGGGCGGGCTTCATCGGCTTCGAGATGGGGCGTTTGCGGCGGTCTGCAAGGGGCGGCAGATCTGCGGGCGATTGTCAGTCATGTCAGTCATCGAGCGGCGCGCCGGGGATGAGCTCCAGCCGCCGCACCGCCGCGCGCATCGCCCACAGCAACACCAAGGCCGGCAGCGCCAGCACGGTGGAGACGATGAAGAAAGTCGGCCAGCCGATCGATTCGGCCAGCACACCGGCCAGCGGCCCGACCCACACCCGCCCGATCGACGCAAACGCGCTGAGCATCGCGAACTGGGTGGCGGTAAAACGCTGCTGGGTCAGGCTCATCAGGAAGGCCAGAAAAGCCGCGGTGCCCATGCCGCCCGACAGGTTCTCGAAGGCGATCACCATCAGCAGGCCACCGTCGACCGGGGTGGCCTGGGTCAGCGAGACAAAGCCCCAGTCGAAGGCCGGGATCAGCAGGCCCGGCAGGCTGCCCTTGCCCTGCGTGGCCAGCCACCAGAAACCCAGGTTGCTGGCCGCCTGCAGCACGCCGAACAGCATCAGCGAGCGCCACAGCCCCAGCCGCAGCATCAGCAGACCGCCCAGCAGCGCGCCGCCCAGCGTGAGCCACAGGCCGATGATCTTGTTGGCCACACCGACCTCGGCCGACCCAAAGGCCATGGCCTTGAGCAGGAAGGGCGTCATCAACGCGCCGGCGAAGGCATCGCCCAGCTTGTACAAGACGATGAACAGCAGGAAGGCCGCCGCGCCGGGCTGCGAGAAGTAGCCGCGCAGGCCGCCAAGCAGCGTGTCGAAACGCGCCCGCCGCGCCGCGAAGGCCGCCAGCGGCAGCGTGAAGGCCAGGCCCATCAACAGCGCCAGCAGGTCGATCCAACGCGCTTGCAGCGTGGCCGCCAAGGGGCCGTCGGCCAGCCACGGCCCCAGCAGCGCGCGCGCCAGCGGGGTAAAGGCGTGCAGCGTGGCCAGGTAACCCAGCACCACCGCCACCAGCACCGCGGCGAAACCCACCAGGTCGTTGCGCGCGCTGCTGGGCGGCGGGCCGTCGCTGCCTACCAGTGGCAAGCGCGGCAGTGCCAGCGCCGACAAGACCGCCGCGCCGACCATGATCAGCGCCATCAGCCGGTAGACCTGCGGCCAGCTCCAGCCGCTGCCCTGGGCGGCGTCGGTCCAGATCAGCGCGACGCCACCCGATAGGATCATCGCCAGCCGGTAGCCCAGCACATTGAGCGACGCGCCCAGGCCGCGCTCGGCGGGTGCCAGCAAGTCGGTGCGGTAGGCGTCGATCACCACATCCTGTGACGCCGAGACAAAGGCCACCAGCACCGCCAGCAACGCAAAGGACTGCAGCGCGCCGGTGGGCGAGGTGGCTGCCAGCGCCCACAGTGCGCCCGCCAGCCCCAGCTGGGTGAGCACCAGCCAGCCGCGCCGCCGGCCCAGCGCGGGCCACAGCTCGAAGCGGTCCATCAGCGGCGCCCACAAGAACTTGAAGGTGTAGGGCAGGCCGACCAGGCTCAGGAAGCCTATTGTTGCGATGTCGACACCGTCCTGGCTCAGCCAGGCCTGCAGCGCCTGGCCGGTAAGCGCCAAGGGCAGGCCGCTGGCGAAACCGAGCAGGGCGACCACCAGCAAGCGGTAGGCGGGCCAGCGTGACGGCAGGAACCGCGCGGGGGGGTGATCGGGCATCGGAGCATTCTAGGAAGCGCCACCGCCCTCGCCCTGGACGAGCGGCACGGCCGCCGATGCAAACCAATGTGCGCCAACCTCGATTCGCTTGCGATAATTGCAAATTTGCAAACTGACAGCGGGGCTGCACCACGCTGCATGGAGACCCCACAGCATGGCCGAACTCGACTGGAGCGACCTGCGCTACGCGCTGGCGGTGGGCAACACCGGCGGCCTGGCGCCGGCGGCGCGGCAGTTGGGCGTCAACCACACCACCGTGCTGCGCCGCTTGGACGCGCTGGAAGCCCGGCTGGGCGCGCGGCTGTTTGAGCGCTCGCGCGGCGGCTACCAGCCCACCGAGGCCGGCGCGCTGGTGCTGGACCAGGCCCGCCGCATGGCCGACCAGGCCGAGGAGATCGAGCGCCGGGTGGCCGGCCGCGACCGCGAGCTGACCGGCCTGCTGCGCGTGACCACCGCCTTCGTGGTGATGGAGCACCTGCTGCCGCAGCCGCTGGCCGATTTTGCGCGGGCCTACCCCGGCATCGAGGTGGAGGTGGTGGAGAACGCCTTCCTGATGGACTTGTCACGCCGCCACGCCGGTGAATCCGACAACTGGGCGCGGCGCGAGGCCGACGTGGCGCTGCGCCTGAGCCCGCAGGTGGCCGACCACCTGGTGGGCCGGCCGCTGGGCGACACCCATTGCCGGGTGTATGCGCTGCGCGGCGCGCCGGGCCTGCC